>JAAYPD010000444.1 GCA_012520015.1 Methanomicrobiales archaeon | reverse complement strand
TAACCGTTCCTTCCGGGCCGATAAGATTTTGCCAGTCTGCAAGAGTATAGCCGGAGAACACTTCCTGCTGCATTGTCATATTCATGGTAGCAAAGCTTGCAAACCGGTCAGCAAGCATAACACCCCACAAAAATGCTCCAAGAAGAGTGACAAAGATGGTAACAATGCCACTGATGACGAAAAACCAGATTGCAGTAATTATTTTTCCGGTTACAAGCTCAAAACATCTTGACAGGGTACTAAAAACCTTCGTCCTTTCACATACGGCGACATTGTCGATATAAATGGATAAGAATAGCACCGGAATGAAGATACCAAGCATAAGCCCGGTCAGTGCATTGGGATCATCTCCATATCCCATAAACGAGAGTGGAATGCTCAATAATATGGCAAGCACGATAGCAAAACCTAAAAGAACGACTATAGGAAGGATTACTGGAAAATATCCACGCAGAGCTATAGTCAGCAGAATTTTCAGTTTATTCTCATCCGTCTCCAGATGATAGTTCAAAATACTGAGGAAGAACGGGAATACAATTGCAGCCAGCATTGCAACCTTTCCTGCAAGAAACATTCCTCCTGTGAATTCAAGCCAGATGACAAGTGCCGCCACGCATCCGGCATATATGCCTGGCATCCATACTATGGGTCTTCTTTTGAGAGCCCTAATCGTATTCTTAATTGTTAATGGCAGAACAGATTTCATCTTTACCGGTCCCGTGGCATTGCAACTATCTCTCTTACCTGTAGATCAAAGAATCTCTGGGTATGGGACGGTCTGATCACGCATACTGTATCTACTCCACTTGCGGTCCCACCAAGGGCAATCACCTCATCTGTAACACCTATGGCTCCCTGGTCAGCGGCAATAAGTGTGCATTCAACAGCCACCTTTAGCCCGATGGCGATGATCCTGCGCAGTGCCTCGGCAACTGCCTCACTCCTTGATCCTCCGCCTACCTTTGGAGAGGAAGAAAAGGCGCGTTCAAGCCCTGAAAGGACATGAGTTCCTGTAACTATAGTCACTCCATCCTTTCTGAGATCTTCTGCAAGCTTAGCATCAAACTCCCAGACTCCTGGTTTGGAAAAGCCGGTAACATGGGTCACTATGATAAGATTGAGAGAAGTTTCCCTGAGTTCTTCATAAGCTATCCTGGCAGTCTCACCACTTGTGCTTGGCACGATAATTGTTGAAATACCAAGCTCCTTTGCACGCTCAGCTCCTATGCGGATAGCATCCCTGGTGTTGGCCTCACCAGGTTTATCAAAATAATACACTTTTTTGGTGCAGTATCCCATACATACCTGTTAGTTCGCACTGGGATTTGAGGACCATCTATGATCACCCTTGCACTTGCTGGAAAACCAAACTGTGGCAAATCTACATTGTACCGGGCAGCAACCCTTGCTCCGGCGGAGATTGCCAATTATCCGTTCACGACAATTGATGCAAACCGGGGGGTTGCCTATGTACGGGTACCCTGCCCATGCACCAGTATGGCGCATCGATGTGGCGTCTGCACAGATGGTATCAGGTACATCGCGGTTCATCTGATAGATGTTGCAGGCCTGGTGCCGGAGGCACATACCGGGAAAGGTCTTGGAAACCAGTTCCTTGATCATCTTCGTCAGGCTGATGCGATTATCCAGGTCATTGACGCCAGCGGAAGTACTGACATTGAAGGGAACCCTGACAATCCAGGATCACATGATCCACTGGAGGAGATACCCATGATGAGGACCGAGATGGCCATGTGGCTATTTGGAATTATCGAAAAACACTGGCCTAAGTTACAAAGACAGGCACAGTCACGTTCTTTCTCCATATACACTGGTCTTGCAGAGATCCTTGCAGGTCTTTCTATCAGGGATGAGCATGTCATGGATGCAGAACGCGAAGCGGGGATTGATCTTAAGCTGACTGCCTCAGGTGATCTTATTGAATTCTCAAAGATCCTGATGCGGGAGGCCAAGCCTGTGATCGTTGCCGGGAACAAGGCAGACCTTGCCCCACCCGAGCTTCTTGCAAAAGTGAAGGACTCAGGTATTATCCTGACATCAGGGGCCGCAGAACTTGCTCTCAGGACAGCTGCCTCTTCCCAGATGATAGTCTACCATCCAGGGGACACATCATTCTCCGTTCCGGATGAAGGAAAGCTCAGCGATGCGCAGAAAGCCGGACTAATGAAGATGAAAGAGTACATGGATGCACATGGCGGAACCGGGGTGCAGGATATAATCAACAAGGCAGTCTTTGAGCTGCTTGACATGATCGTCCTTTACCCGGTGGAAGATGAGACACACCTTACCGACGGGCAGGGACGGGTTCTTCCTGATGCATTCCTTATGAAGAAGGGTTCAACCCCCCATGACCTGGCATACCAGGTGCACTCTGATATAGGTAAAGGATTTTTGTATGCCATCGACGCAAAAACAAAGATGCGTATCAAAGAGAATGCAGTCCTAAAAGATGGAGATATCATAAAGATCGTAAGTACGGCAAAATAAATCCACATATTTTTATACTAAAGAACTAATAATATGGATTAAGTATGGGTGGCGAGGTGTACCAGGCCCAGGTTCTGAAGAATTTCTTCGACACTATTACGGGTACCGACAGGAATCTGACCCGGATATATATGTGTGTTATCAGCCTTGCCAAGCTTCGCGGTGAAGATGTGGAGACGGTTGGCCACCTTGTTGAGCAGTTAAGACAGAGTAAAGTGAAAAAGGAACTCTCCATTGATGTGCTTGACTATATGTGTGATATAGCAAGAGATCTTGAGATCACTGCTGTAAAAACCGCTTTTGGAGTAAAAGAGATCTCAGATGTTATCCAGGATTTCGATTCTGTGAGCCTGGACAGCCTGTAAACTTTTTTGTTTGTCTGTTCTGTTATACTCTTAAATGTCTGAAAAACCTACATACTCGATATGAAGGTCTGTATAATGTGCGGGGGCGAAGGAACACGTCTTCGTCCGTTAACTTTCGAACGCCCAAAACCATGCATTTCTATCGTCAACAAACCTTCAATTGAGCACCTGGTATCACATCTCTCAAATCTTGGATTTCATGACATCATCATCACGGTCGGGTATAAAAGCGATGCCATTGAACAGGCACTTGGAGACGGGGCACTTTTTGGTGCAAGCATAAGCTATGTTTATGAAGAGATAAAACTTGGAACTGCAGGAAGTGTGAAAAATGCAAGACATCTGCTTGACGACAAGCCCTTCCTGGTAGTAGGTGGGGACCACCTGACTGATATCAACCTTCTTGAGTTTTATCGGGATCATCTCAGGCAGTCTCCAGTCATTACAATCGGGCTTATCAGTGTTGATGATCCTTGCGAGTATGGAATTGCAGAGATAGGTGTAGACAACCGTATCCGAAGGTTTGCTGAGAAGCCAGGTCCTGGAGAGATCTTCTCAAACCTTGCCTCAACCGGGATGTATGTCTGCTCTCCGGATATCTTTGATTATATACCAGATGAGACCAAGTTTGATTTTGCAAAGAACCTTTTCCCGCTTCTCATGGAGAAAGGAAAGACCCTTAACGGATGGCTTGCACGTGGTAACTGGTCTGATGTAGGAAGCCCTGCATCTTTACGTCTTGCTGAAAAATGGAAATTGCAGGAGATGAGTTATGCAAGCATATCCGGAGATGTGGATATCAAAAGTGCCCATATCCTGGGTCCGGTTGATTTTGGAGGCTCCATCTATGTCGGACGAAACAGCCGGATCATCGGGCCTGTTGCCATTGGAAGCGGAACATCAATAGGGGACAATGTCCTGATCGGGCCATATACCTCTTTGGGGAGGAACTGCGTGATCCGCAGCAATGTACGGATTTTATCCTCGTCACTTTATAACCGCGTGGTCATAGGACAGGGAACGTCGGTTTCGGGTGCAATCATCGATGATGATGCGATGATCAGTGATTCATGCAGTATAGAACATGGCTCAGTCATCGGGCCGAGAACGGTTATCAGGAACCGGGTCACGGTTCATTCAAATACCCGTATATGGCCTGACATGTTAATTCCAGAAGGGAAGATCGTAGTCGAGCACATGCTCAATGATTCTTATGACACCCGATGTGACGGGTCCTGAGAGTCAGGGATTTGAGGGTCAGGGACTACTGTTCCCATCCCACCATACCTGTGAGTCCCGGCTATTAAAGGATGCCTGGCATAGTCAAGCACCTGGATATCATCAATTGACTTAAGGTTCAGCGCTTTTGCCGTCCTTTCAAGACCAAGCTCGATATTTTCCTTAATCTCAATTATATATGCATCAAGAATCTTGATCCCAAGCCGTCGTGCAGCTACCGACCGGTGATGGCCATCCACCAGTATATTACGACCAGGTTTTTTTATCACAATGACAGGCTCGGCAAGGCCTTTTTTTATCTCGTAAATACGACCTTCCAGTTCATCCATGTAAATCCTGGACTGAGTAGGGAGGAGAAGATTAACCTGAACAGGTCCCTTGCTCAGGTATGGCTTTATTTCATGAAGCCTCTCGATGGTATCCATCAGCTTATAGACCTTTTCAGGTGATACATGCTCTATCTGTGATCTCACGACATCAGTATTGGAAATAATTCCAAGCAGTTCATTCTTCTCATTCACGACAGGCAGTTTTTGAATGCCGGACCGGATTATTACCCTTGCAACGTCGCTTATGGCCATCTCAGGATCTGCAACGATAAGGTGATGGCTCATTATCTCCCTGACCGGTGTGTCAGGGTGGACAAACAGGAGATCCCGTGCGGCTATATATCCGACCACGATGATTCCATCCACAACAGGAAAACCGTCATGAGAGGTATTCTTGATGGCATGGATAACCTCTCGCGCGGTTCCCGTTATTGGAACGGTATCCACATCGGTTGTCATGTAATCACGAACCCTCTTTTTTTCCATACGAATCTACTTACCTTATGCAGGTATGAACCCATCGCTTCCAATGTTCTGGATTTTCATGACACACAAACTCACAATTTCCAATTGAATCATTTATCTTCAGGCAGGGATTAAGTAATAGGAATGAAAGGATTCCGCCACCAGCCTTCAGAGATGAAAAAAGAGGCGAACTGGACG
>JAAYPD010000443.1 GCA_012520015.1 Methanomicrobiales archaeon | reverse complement strand
TGTAAAACCGTAAAAAACCATGAGAAATTTCATGACATTCCGATCATCCTTGTAACTCACCTGTACAGCCCGGTTGATGTAATCAAGGGGCTTGAGGCCGGGTCAGACAACTTTATCATTAAACCATATGATCCGGAGTACATTTTTTCACGTATTTCAGGCATCATGCAGGCAAAGGAACATCCAGGAATTAAAGAGCAAAACCAGCCTCTTGATGTTGTGTTTTCAAGTGAAGTGCATACCATCGCATCCAGCCGTATCCAGATCCTTAACATTCTTCTCTCCACCTATGAAACAGCGGTAAGGAATAATAGCGAACTACAGGTGGCCCATGAACGGCTCCATTATACAAATGCACAGTTGCAAAAACTGGTTGAAGACCTTGAACAGACCAATGAATCACTTCACCTTAAAAACCAGGAACGAAACCGGCTGGAGGCTGCATTAGATGCAGCCAATGAAAAAATTGGAAAAGTCTCTCATGCATTGAAAAATATTTACAGGAACTGTATACAGCCGGCTGATAAACTTCTCTCAAACCAGGCAACACAGCCAGATGCATGTGATGATATCATCAAAGCATCTGCATATCTTAGTGCAGGGATGACTGCCCTGAATAATACAAGACAGTATATCATGACAGCAACTATGCCCAGGACCTGGCAGGGTATAAGAAACAGCATCAATAATTCTGTCGAACAGGTGCGCAGACAGTCTGTCAGGTATGAAAATCTCATTCCCGAAGACATTGAGATTTATGCTGATCCCTGTCTTGAAAAGATACTCTCTTCGCTAATAAACACCCTTCAGGATGAAAAAGAAGGACCTGGTGAGATAAGGTTTTCATTTCATGTCAGGGAAGATGGCTATGTAATTACAATAAAAGGAACAGTAGAAGGGGATGGGCTGGAAGTGAAAGATACGGATGAGGAAATGTCTTTAGTCCTGGAGAAGATACTTTCAAAACCAACTCTCTGCCTTGTCAGGGAGATGCTGGCATTATCCAAAATGGAGATTGTAAGGACCGGAATAAAAGATAGCAGGATATGGGTTGATATTTGTTGTCCAAAAACATCAGTCCGGTTTGTATCAGATATTCATGATCCAATCAGACTTTAAATCTTAAAAGTCTTAAAAAACATCTTTTTCAAAAACAGGTATTATCGGGGAAGGTAATTACCAAACCAGTTATAGATGTCCTGTGTTAAGGAGAGATATTGTCCCTGTTTTCCTGTGTGTGATTTTAGCGTTCAGAGCAGACTCCGGCTCAATGACGTGAAGACTAACTGTCCCACACATGAGCATACCAGATTCATCTTGTGGATATTAATAAATGAATAAAACGGAGTCCAAAAGAATAAGTCTTATTAACAAGAACATAATGACGTGGATTCAGGTAGTTCAAAAATAAATCAGAACATTCTGGATACTTTTTCAAAGGGTAAAAAGGCTCTAAGTATATCAGACATATCACGGCTATCAGGCCATCACCGGCATACTGTTGCCAGGTACCTTGATAACCTGGTCTCATCAGGTAAGCTTGAGATGCGCCAGCATGGACAGAAAAAAAAGTATTACCTGGCAGATATCCAGATGGAATCCTCGATACTTAATTTTTCCCCTCACATGCTCATCATCCTGAACATGGATCTCTCCATCAGGTGGGCAAATGACTCATTTTTAAAGATGGTTAATACCACGAATAAAGCCATCTCTAACCTTGGCATAGAGGCTCTTCACCTTGATGAACTGTTTGGTCCAGATCTTGTTACGGCTATCCGGATGGTAAGGCCTGGTGAGACAAGGTCAGAAGAGGCAAGAATCTGCCGTGATGAGAAAGAGACTATATACCTGAGTAGCGCTTTTCATTCCCCTACGGCTCAAGTGAAAACTTGAATTTTAGATTATTTTAATTGAATTGCTGTAAAACATCAAAAGCTTAATTTGTTT
>JAAYPD010000032.1 GCA_012520015.1 Methanomicrobiales archaeon | reverse complement strand
CCACTGCATACGCGACCTTCGGGCGGTTTTGGATATTGTGAATGATATAATGAAAAAATCGTGATATCACTGGCAATTTGCCGATCGTGAAAATCCGTACGCAGAAATAAAGATGTAATACGCATCAGCGCTAACCATACCTTACGAAAGGTGTTTGCAAGATGAGACCCCTGATTACGGTTGATAACCTCACTATGGCCTTCGACGGAAAGGAGGTCCTGAAAAATATATCCTTTACTCTTGAGGAAGGAGAAATACTCGGCATCATTGGCAGGAGCGGTGCAGGAAAAACTGTGCTGATGCATCTCCTCCGTGGCGTTGACCAGCCTCCGACTTCAGGGAAGATTACCTATCACGTGGCTGTGTGTGAATCCTGTGAGTACGTCACAATCCAGAGCCATACCGGGATGCCTTGTCCGGTATGTGGTAAGGCGATGGTAGTTAAGGATGTTGATTTCTGGGATCCTGCGAATGAAACGTTGAAACGGCGGATCATGAAAAGAAATGCGATCATGTTTCAGCGGACATTTGCCCTGTACGGGAATGACCGGGTGATTGATAATGTTATACGCGCTTTGGAAGATGTCGGGTATCCACCTGAAAAGGTAATCAGCCGTGCAGCAGATCTCGTTGACGAGGTCCATCTTTCACACCGGATGATGCATATTGCCAGGGACCTTTCCGGAGGAGAAAAGCAGCGGGTAGTACTGGCCCGTCAGCTTGCAAAAGAGCCATTTTGTCTTTTTGCAGACGAACCCACCGGAACGCTGGATCCCAGGACGGCAAGTCTGGTGCATAATATGCTTGAAAAAGCTGCCAAAAACACCGAGATGGCGATGGTTGTTACGTCCCACTTTACCCAGATCCTTGAAGACGTGGTAACAAGGGCTATTCTGCTTGAAGATGGTTCGATAAAACAGATCGGAACTCCGGAAGAGGTTATTACTGTCTTCATGGAAGGCTATTCAGATCTTGAAGAGTTCTGCGAAATTGAGCGTGGGCAGAAGATACTGATGGCCAGAGACCTTAGCAAACGCTATATTTCGGTGGACCGCGGACTTATCAAGGCCGTGGATTCGATCCAGTTTGAGGTATTTCGCAAGGAGATCTTTGGAATTATCGGAACATCCGGTGCAGGAAAGACCACTCTCTCTAAGATGATTGCAGGAGTTATCGAACCAACTGATGGAGAGCTGAACGTTCTTGTCGGAGAAGACTGGGTTGACATGACAAAGCCTGGGTTTGATCTTCGGGGCAGGGCAAAACAATATATCGGACTTCTTCACCAGGAATATGATCTCTTCCCACACCGGACCATCCTTGATAACCTTACCGATGCCATCGGGCTTGAATTTCCAAAAGAACTTGCAATGCGTAAGGCAATAATTACCTTGAAGATGGCCGGATTCACCCAGGAAAAGGCCCGTGATGTCCTTGAACGTCTTCCGCCAACTCTTAGTGAGGGTGAGCGCCACAGAGTTGCCCTTGCCCAGGTTCTTATCCGAGAACCTCATATTATTGTGCTGGACGAACCTACCGGAACGATGGATCCGATTACCAAGGTTGATGTAAAGCATTCCATCCTGCATGCAAGGGAAGAGATGGAGGAGACCTTCATCGTGGTCTCACATGACATGGAGTTTGTCAGGGATATCTGCGACCGTTGTGCCCTTATGAGGTTTGGAAAGATTGTAAAGATCGGACCTACTGAAGAGGTGCTTGAAGAGGTTACTGAACAGGAACGTGAAAGAATGGCTGAAGAGTAAAAGGAGTGGCAATGCCCACAATCCATATTGACGGAACGACGACAACAGTTCCGGATGGGTTCACAATTGATGATCTGCTACCGGATCGTAACAAAAACCATAGTGTAGGAATTATCAGACCGGTTACTATCAGCCGGGCTGAAACAAAGGAATTTTTAATTAAAACAACGGCTGGCGAAGTGGTTGTTGAAACGGTGCCTGGCACAGGTGCCGGGGAGATCCTGACCGGTCTTACAGGTATCAGGTCAGGGTGGCATGATCTGCAGGTTGCCAGTTTTGGCCCTTTCCCTTCCTCTTTTGTTCCTTCACGAAAGCCTTTCAGATACGATCGCGGAGACCTGGCCCTTGGATGTGGCGGATATGATCCATCCCGCTCTTTTCTGATATTCTGTAAAAAAACCCATTCTGCAGATCATGGTGGCCCGGCAGAGAATGGTGTAGTTGCAAGGGTTATATCGGGGATGGGCGTGATGGACAGGTTAGGTGACATGGACAGCCTGATCTCCATTGAGCCTGTTATTTCCTTTGCAGAGTCTTCTGATGCCAGGACAACCACCGATGGTTCGGTTGTGCTGGAAGAGGGGATGCACGTAGTCACACATATCAGAATCCATGCAGAAGGGAAGATGCCTGACAGGTATGATCCGGCAACGGCCGTGAGTGTTGACCGTATGCTTCTGGCACTTAAAGACCAGGAATTTGTCGTCGATAAAAAGATGAGCAATCATATCAGGTGTGATATCCTTGCCGGGACAGATGTTCCTTGTGAAGAGTGTTCGGGCAGGAAAGAAGGGACGGTGCTGATGAGAACCTCTGGTAAAAACCGTGGTTCACTTTATTTTTATACACAGGATCTTCCAAGAAGCCTGGCTCACCCGTGGTAGGCCACGTGGTTCATGGAATAGAACTTTGTAAAATTGCAGCGGAAGGGGACTGTCTGCAAGTCATCGTAGAACCATCACAGGTTGACCTTGTGGGAATGCCCCTTGAAAGCGCCAGGACAGAGGCTGAAGCTTTTAATCTTAAGTTCACTCCTGATGTTGACAGTCCTGACCGGATTGTGATCAGCCAGAAGCCTGCTACAACCCTTGAGGCACTGTCGCAGAGGGCGATAGAGGTCAGAACCATCCCTGACAAGCAGGTCATTTCAATAACTCTTGATGATGTGAATGCGCCACGTACCTGCAAAATTTTCAGGGAATATTCAGGGTTGAAATACCATGCAATAGGCCGGCTCCCGATCCTGTTTTCTTTCGATGAGGTCACCCTTTTCAAGGCAAAAATCCCAAAGGCCACCAGTGTTCTACCTGAAAACATACCGGTTTCATCGGTTGATGCAGGAGTTCTTGCGATGACAAATGACTCCTGCAAGGGCGTTGGCATTGTCGGAGTCAGATCGGTCCCTTCATCTGAGTTTGGCCCGACTTCTGAACCTTTTTCCGGGACAAATATCATCGGTACAGTGATTGACATGGAGAAAATTGCAAACCTTGAAGAGGGAGAGATGGTGTTTTTCAGGGAGGTCAGACGATGATAGGACCTATTCCTCCGCTTTATGCAGGAACCGTCACAAAATATGTCTTCATTGAATCATACAAGACCACACCTGCAGATATTGCTGCAAGGGCATATGAGGTATCAGGCGGAGTTATGATAAAAGAGACATGTTTTGGCCTTCAGATAACCGGGAAAGAGGAAGAGGTGGACCGGGTCATCTCGCATGTGAGAGAAGTTGATCCGGCCCACATTTATGTAAAGGATCGCGGATTTCCTCCTGGCGACCCAAGGAGGTGCCGTGCAAATCTTGGAGGGGCAAGGCCAGGGTATTTTGGACATGAGTTTGAGATGGGTTTTATCAGAAGAATTTCTATCGGACTTGAGAAGATTGATTCACCAGCAGAAATTCCTGCCCCTGAATCAGAACAAAAAGATAAGGAAGGATTATCGGTGAAACGACTGATGGAACTTATCGAACAGGAGGCCTGATATGGCAGAGGTGTTTATCTACCCGGCAACAAGCCTGATACTCTCCGACCTTGTTGCAAGATTCGGGCATAAACCTCTTGGGACTGCTCTTTCAGTCAGGGAACGGATCCAGACTGCCGGTCTTGATTCACCACCCCTGCAGATGACTCCTGATGATGCAAAGAAAGGGCTCAGGTGGGCTGCTGTTGAGGTGCCATCCGGTGTAAGAGGGAGAATGTCCCTGTTTGGCCCGTTAATTGACAGGGCTGAGGCTGCAATAATTGTCAGGAACCCGGAATTTGCCTTTGGGTGCATGGGTTGTGCAAGGACTGATGAGCTGGTGGAATTCCTTATCAGGCAGAAAGGGGTCCCAACACTTGAACTTGATTATCCCGGCAACGAGGAAGAAGGGATAATTTTCGTCCGTAAAGTGAAAGAGTTCCTTACCCGGCCTGGTGGTCTTTCATGACCGGGGAGACCGTCCGTATTGCACAGTTGTCCTGCGGGCCTGAGTATTCAGGGGTTCAAAAAGAGATATACGAGGCAGCTGAGGCAGTCGGTGCAGAAGTTTTCTTCCCTGATCTCTCGCTTGCTGACATAAAGAGAAACTTCAGGGACTTTGGGCTTGATGTCAGGTCAGGTGACCTGAAACTTGCTATAGCCCGGGCGGTTGCCCTGGTTGAAGGAACAGCCGATGCAGATGCTGTATTTATTGCATCCTGTTTCAGGTGTGCAGAGGCGGCAATTGTAAGGAATGAACTCAGGCGGTACATCCATGAGCACTCTAAGCTTCCGGTGGTAAGTTACTCTTTTACCGAGCGGACAACATCAGGAACACTTCTTACAAGAATGGAGGCCCTGACCACCATTGCGCGGCGACGTGCGCTCCTTGCCCGTGAACGTCAGACCGGACTTACGATGGGGGTTGACTCAGGTTCTTCCACGACCAAGGCGGTCATCATGCAGGACAATGAGATCATCGGGACAGGATGGCGGCCGACTACCGAGGTGTTATCCAGCGCTGATGATGTTATTGCCCTTGCATTAGAAGAGGCAGGAGTTAAACGGGACGATCTTGATGCTGTTGGTACAACCGGTTATGGCCGGTTCCTTATCGGTGAGCGTATAAATGCCGATCTGATACAGGAAGAGCTTACTGTAAACAGCAAAGGCGCTGTGTTCCTTGCAGACCACCAGCATGGCCCTTCAACGGTAATCGACATCGGGGGGATGGATAACAAGGCCATATCTGTTCTTGACGGTATTCCTGGCACCTTTACCATGGGAGGAATATGTGCAGGGGCATCAGGACGCTTTCTTGAGATGACTGCAAAACGCCTTGGAGTGGATATTACCGAGCTTGGCCCTCTTGCAATGAAAGGGATGGGAGATGATGTTCCAATGAACAGCTACTGCATCGTCTTTGGGACCCAGAGCCTTGTAAATGCACTTGCTGAAGGTCATTCAAAGGAGAATGTGGCAGCTGCTGCCTGCCATTCTGTTGCCGAGCAGGTCTTTGAACAACAGCTCCAGGAGATCGATATCAAAGAGCCGGTCATCATGGTAGGTGGAACTTCGCTTATCCAGGGACTTGTACGTGCGATGGGGAACCTGCTTCAGACAGAGGTTATTGTCCCCCCTCACTCCCAGTACATCGGCTCAGTCGGTGCTGCATTATTATCTTCCGGATTTGTGGAGAAGAGTGGATAAGCATGTCAACGCTGGAGTATTTTGAGGTGGAGTCAACCGAACCGGCCGGCGGAGAGCTCT
>JAAYPD010000442.1 GCA_012520015.1 Methanomicrobiales archaeon | reverse complement strand
TGCAATGACCGGGTATTCATAAATTTTTTTGGGGAGGTTAGTACACTCCCTGTGCTTTTACCCTGAATATCTGGTAGAGCAGCCTGCCTACTACACGGAACATCATGTCCAGTTCTTCAAAGCTTGGAATATTTTGTGCATGAAGGATATTCCTGCCCCTGTCCATTGATGCCCCTCCAAGAAGTGTCGGAATGATTCTTTTATCCGTGGATTTTGAGAACTTTAGTATCTGGTTTGCCAGTTGTTCTGATGAAAGAATGTTATTTGGGAAACCCACTATAAAGCACATATCCCAGAGTGCATCATTCTTTGCAAGAACTTCAAAGGTCTTCTCAAACCGCCCTTCGGTTGCGTCACCAAGCAGGTCTATCGGGTTTCCACGGTTCCAGAACTCAGGGAGGAAGGAGTCCAGTTCTTTTACCAGGTAATCAGGCAGGTCAATCATCTTTACACCATATCGCTCTGAGTAGTCAGATGAGAGCACTGCAAATCCTCCGGCATTGGTAACAACGATTGCGCGGCGGCCCTTTGGATATCGTTTTGGATGCGAGAGCATCTCTGCTGCAAGGAATGCACCGGTCAGGGTGTGGACAAGCAGGACTCCGGACTTTCTAAATGCTTCAATGTAGACATCATATGACCCTGACAATGAACCGGTATGTGAAGCAGCTGCAGCCTGACCACGGGCAGAAGAGCCGGCTTTTAATGCAACAACCGGTTTATGCCTTGAGACTTCACTTACGATCTCCATGAAGGCTTTGCCGTTCTTTATCTGCTCAATGTACATGATGATGACCTTGGTCTCAGGATCAGCTGCTGCGGCCCGGAGGTAGTCAAAAAAGTTCAGGTCAGCCTGGTTTCCAACAGATACAACAAATGAAAACCCGATATCCTTTGTCAGGGACCAGTCAACGACGGTGTTTACGATAGCTCCTGACTGGGAGATAAATGCAATGTTTCCAGGGTTTGGTGACTGGGCAACATAGGTGGTGTCAAGGCCGATTGGCGGGATGATAAGACCAAGACAGTTTGGACCGACTATCCTGGTTCCATAACGGTGAGCAATCTGAACGATACGTTCCTCAAGCATCGCTCCTTCTTCACTCATCTCCTTAAAGCCGGCCGTTATAACAACTGCAATCTTAACTCCTTTCTTACCACACTCTTCCATGACTCCGGGAACATGACGGGCAGGTACAGTGATAACAGCAAGATCTATCTCTTCATCAGGTACGTCCAGGATAGTAGGATAGGCTTTCAAACCCTGGATGGTGTCTCGTTTATTGTTAATTGGGTAGACCTTGCCAGGGAAGTGAAGCAGGTTATGCATGACGGCATATCCCATTTTGCTGGTATCATCTGAGGCTCCAATTACAGCCACAGACTTTGGCCTGAAATATTCGGGCGGTACAGGCTCAAGTTCAACGGTATCAAGGAGATGAATATCATCGTCCATTATGATCCTGGCATCGACTGCACATGCACCGGAGTCATACAGCCTTATTGGATTGATGTCAAATTCACGGAGATCCTTTTGATCTTCGAACATTTTACAGACATTCTTGATAACCTGTATAAGACACTCTTCATCTTTTGGTTTTGAGCCCCTGTATCCGGTAATAAGCGGGTAAGAATCGATATCAGTGACCATTCGCCTGATCTCATCCTCGTCAACCGGAAGGATACGAAGTGTAACATCTTTCATCAGCTCAACCAGTGTACCACCGATACCAAAAGTGATGACCTTACCAAATGTTGGATCTGTCTTTCCTCCGATGATAAGTTCAAGACCTGGTGCAGCCTGGTTTTCAATAATCACCCCATGTATATCTGCATTCTTATTATAGGCCCTGGCATTTGCAACGATCTGGTTAAAAGCAGACTGGGCTGCTTCTTTTGTTCCAATACCGACTATCACACCCCCGGCATCACTTTTGTGAACAATATCCGGAGACATGATCTTCATCACAACCGGAAAACCAATTGCTTCTGCTGTTGACCCTGCATCCTCTGCCTTTGTCACAATCTTGTACCTGGGAGTAGGAATTCCATATTTTGAAAGCAGGTCATATCCGTCTGATTCACTTAGCATCCATTCTGTCATGTATTACCTCTGCGATGTAGTGCCGGTCCTTCCGGTTCAACAAATGACGTAATGTAATTCGTCAAATTATGCACTTACGATGTGAATCACCAATACATATAAAATAACCGTATCTGTCGATCAGTCACTATCCCTAAAAAGAATAAAGATTTTAAAGAATTATCCATGATAAATAATGTTAATTGAGGTGATTTATTATCACATCTGAAAATGAAAATATGTCTGAACAGATTGTTCACTTTCCAGACCCAAGCATCAGGGAATCAGCGTTAATTCATGATTATAACGAGTTATATCATGAATTTGAAAAAGATCCTGATGCCTTCTGGCGCAGGATCGCATCAGATCTTCTCTGGTTCAAACAGTGGGATGATATAAAGGTATGGAACCATCCCTATGCTCACTGGTTCACCGGCGCAGACCTGAATATTACCTACAACTGCCTGGAGAGGCATATCAATAATGACCGGAGAAACAAAGTCGCCATCTTCTGGGCAGGGGAAAATGGTAAAGAACGGATTTTTACCTATTACCAGCTTTACAAGGATGTCATGCGGCTTGGCAATGCCCTGAAATCTCTTGGCGTGAAGAAAGGGGATCGGGTCTGTATCTACATGCCAGGCATCCCTGAGCTTGTTGTATCCATGCTTGCCTGCGCAAGGATTGGAGCTGTCCATACTGTCGTCTTTGCAGGATATGGATCCAAAGCCCTTAATGAACGTATCACCGGCGCCGGGGCAAAAATCGTTATAGCTGCTGATGCTTCTGTCAGGCGTGGAGGCAGCATACCCTTAAAGCCTGTTGTTGAAGAGGCTCTCATCAATGCACCTACTGTAGAGCGGGTAATTGTTTTGAGAACCCAGGTCCCCAAGGTCAGCCTTCTTGACGACTTTGAGCTTGATTATGAGGAGTTGATCGCGAAGGCAGACAGGTACTGCGAGCCGACTCACATAGATTCTGAAGATCCTTTGTTTATCCTGTATACCTCCGGGACAACCGGGCCGCCAAAAGGTATTGTGCATGCGGCAGGGGGTTACATGGTAGGCGCGTATTATACGACAAAGTACGTGCTGACTTTAAGGGAGAATGATGTCTACTGGTGCACGGCAGATCCCGGGTGGATTACAGGGCATACATATGGGATATATGGACCGCTCCTTGTTGGTGGCACAATATTCCTGTCTGAATATACCCCTGACTATCCTGATCCAGGCATCTGGTGGAAACTTATCGAAGATTATGGAATTACCATCTTTTACACGGCGCCCACTGCAATCAGGATGTTCATGCGGATGGGAGAAGAATGGCCGGATAAATATGACCTTTCCACGCTCAGGCTTTTGGGATCTGTCGGAGAGCCTTTAAATTCTGAAGCTTTTGAATGGTTCTACAAGTACATCGGGAAGGATAAGTGCCCAATCCTTGATACCTGGTGGCAGACTGAGACCGGTATGCACATGATTACAACAATGGTCGGTCTTCCGATGAAACCAGGTTATGCCGGAAAACCGATCCCCGGGGTTATTGCAACCGTCGTGGACGATGATGGAGACCCGGTTCCAACAGGAATGACCGGGTATCTTGCTATCAAAGAGCCCTGGCCTTCCATGATGAAGACTGTCTACCAGAATGATGATCGGTACCGCCATTACTGGAGCTTTGGGAAGTATGGTTATTACAGCACTAATGATCTTGCGGTAATGGATGAAGACGGGTACATTAAGTTTCTTGGAAGGTCTGATGACATCATCATCGTGGCTGGTCACAATGTTGGAACTGCCGAGATTGAAAGCGCACTGGTCTCGCACAGTGCTGTTGCTGAAGCGGCTGCAATTGGAAAACCTGATCCATTGAAAGGGAACATAATCAAGGTATTTGTAATTCTCCGCAATGGTGTCGTACCTACACAGAAACTGGTACATGACCTGAAATATCATGTCAGAATCATCCTTGGCCCCATATCAGTCCCGGCTGAACTTGATTTCGTTGACAGTCTGCCTAAAACAAGAAGTGGTAAGATAATGCGACGGGTATTAAAGGCAAAAGAGATGGGTGTAGATCCTGGTGATTTATCTACCCTGGATGAATAATCATCCAACTCTTTATATACTGTTTTAATAGATTTATAACCATGGCTGCAACTCCTGAAACTTCGCTCCGGATAGAGAATATCGTGGCCTCAGCGAAGATCTCAGAATCCCTGGACCTCCCCCAGATTGCATCCAGTATAAAGGATGCCGAATATAACAAAAAGCGGTTTCCAGGTGTTGTTATCCGGATGCAAAATCCCAAGATAGCAGCACT
>JAAYPD010000441.1 GCA_012520015.1 Methanomicrobiales archaeon | reverse complement strand
CTGTGCAGTTCACAAAGACCATATGGAGCATCCCTCCAGGCGGTATGTGGCGTTCCGTAAACCTCTTCAAAGACTGCCCTCGGGAGGCGGTAATCTGCAGAGAGGTCTATCGTCTTTATCCCACGCTCAAGCAGGTCAGGAACATATGACATCGCGGCCGTGTGGGGAACTGCCAGGAATGCGAAATCAGTATCAAGTGCAGACACCTCCGGGTTTTCAAAAGTAAGGTTGCAAAAACCCCTGAGATGAGGATGTTGATCTGTCACAGGTTTTCCTGCCAGCTGCCTGGATGTTGCGACATCAATGGTCACATGGGGATGTGATTGCATCAGTCGGATCGGTTCGCCCCCGGTATACCCGGAAGCGCCGATGATTGCAGCTTTCATAGAAGAGTTTCTGGTTTTTTAGATGTTTATAGCTTAATGAATGATTACCTTTATTTATTCGTAAAACCTGGCCGGAACCATGATCTGCAAGGTTACCATTTTGGTCTTCCTTTCACAAACATGTAAAGGACATGAGTGATCCGGCAGCCGGGAATAAACCTGGACATAAAGAAGATACGGGAAAACCGGGGAAGGTTACGCCGGCAATGCAACAGTTCTATGATGCCAAGCAGCAGTACCCGGACTGCATCATCTTCTTCCGGATGGGCGATTTCTATGAGACATTCTGCGAAGATGCACAGGTATGTGCAAGAGAACTTGACATCACCCTGACATCACGTGGAAGAATGCCAGATGGGCAGGAGATCCCTCTTGCCGGGGTTCCTTACCATGCCGTGGATACCTACCTTTCCAGGATGATAGGCAAGGGTTACAAGGTGGCCATCTGTGAGCAGGTCGAAGACCCCAGGAAAGCTAAGGGGGTTGTGAAACGGGCGGTGGTAAGAGTCGTAACACCAGGAACCGTCATAGATGCTTCTCTCCTCTCGACCGAGCAGGCCCGTTACCTGATGTCAGTTTATCCTGACCTTAAAAAAAAGCAGGTTGGACTTGCTTTCATCGATATCTCCACGGGCGATCTCCAGTATACCGAGATATCAACGAAGGATATCTACGATGGAATAAGGGCAGAGACTGCAAGGTATCATCCGGCAGAGTGCATCATCCCTGAAGGAGCAGGCGAGGAGCTTAAAGGCTTTTTACACCTTGTTGTCCCTCTTGTCTCGACACAGGATCCTGAACTCTTCACCCTTGCATCAGCAGAAAAAGTCCTCTGCCAGCAGCTTGATATCTCAAGCCCTGAAGATCTGCCCTGCGCCGGATATCCTTATGGAACTGTCGCGGCCGGTGCTGCCCTTGCCTATGCCCAGAAGACACAGTTCGATGCTTTATCACATATCAGGTCTGTTCACCGCACAGATGCGGCATCACACCTTGTCCTTGACGCAGTAACCTTAAGGAACCTTGAGATCCTGCACAATATCAGGGACCGGACCGAAGAAGGCACGCTTGTTGCAGCAATTGACATGACCCTGACCCCGATGGGCCGCCGACTGGTAAGACGCAGAATTGCAGCCCCTCTTCTTGACCCTGGCGAGATTAACCGCCGTCTTGATGCCGTATCTTTTTTTACCGGCCGGTCAGGAGTCAGGCATGATACCAGGACATGCATTCACCGGTTCCCTGATCTTGAACGGATTGCAGGCAGGATCAGTTATGGCAATGCAAGCCCCCGCGACCTGGTAACCCTTGCATCAGCAGCACAGGCAGTAAATGCCCTGAAAAAAATCCTGTCTGATGAGCCAGATGAGTATGACATCCCCCAGGAACTGTCTGCTGCAATCTCAGGGATTAAGGACATCACATCACTTGCCGATCTCATCACAAGGGCCATAGTCGAAGACCCGCCTGCCATTGTTAGAAAAGGTGGAGTGATAAGGGACGGTTTTCATGAAGAACTGGACAAGCTCAGGACCATATCAAAGAACGGGAAACAGTGGATACTGGACCTTGAGCTGCAGGAGAAGGAACGGACCGGAATCAAGTCACTTAAAATAAAATATAATGCAATTTTTGGATACTTCATCGAGGTTACAAAGGCAAATCTCTCAAGCGTTCCTGGCGATTATGAGCGGCGGCAGACCACCGCCAATGGAGAGCGTTATACCATCCCTGCCCTTCGGGAGATGGAGTCACAGATAGCAACGGCTGATGAACGGCTGCTTGGCCTTGAAGAGGAGATCTTCAGGGAGATTCTTGACAAGGCCAGCCAGGAGGTTCCCTCCATTCAGGAGATAGCACATGCCGTCGGGAAGATTGATCTTTATGCAGGGCTTGCCGAAACAGCATTGAAAAACCGGTATGTCAGGCCAGAACTCGTCGATACCCAGTCTCTTCTTGTAAGGGAAGGGCGTCATCCGGTGGTGGAGATCAGCCTTAAAGGAGGGTTTGTTCCAAATGATGCTGAACTCTCTGCCGGAGAAGACCAGGTCCTTATCATCACCGGGGCAAACATGGCAGGAAAGTCCACTTACATGCGGTCCGTAGCCCTTATCATCATCCTTGCCCAGATGGGAAGTTTTGTCCCGGCCACTTATGCAAGGGTGGGGATTGTTGACAGGATATTCACCAGGGTCGGAGCTTTTGATGACCTGGCATCAGGACAGAGTACCTTCATGGTGGAGATGATGGAACTTGCAACCATCCTGAACCATGCGACTGATAAAAGCCTTGTCATCCTTGACGAGATTGGCCGGGGGACCAGCACACTTGACGGGTACTGCATAGCAAAGGCAGTTCTTGAGCATCTTCACGGAAAAAAGTCAAAGGGCCCACGATGCCTTTTTGCCACCCACTTTCACGAGATTGTGGGGATAGAAGCCGATCTTAAGCGTGTCAGGAACTGCCATTTCGCGGTGAAAGAGACCGATAAGGATGTCATATTTCTAAGGAAACTGGTGCCGGGGGCCACCGACCGGAGTTATGGTATTCATGTTGCCAGGCTTGCAGGAGTTCCTTTGCCGGTGATCACAAGATCTGAAGAGCTCATGAGACGGATAATGAGCGGAGAGGACCAGGCCGGTGGGGGTGTTAAGAGGTATACCCAGATGATCCTGCTTGACTCAGGTGCAGGTCAGGAGCAGGACCCCGGCCCGGATCCACTCCGTGAGGAACTTAACCTGCTTAAGGTCAACGAGATAACGCCGATTGAAGCACTTGGCATCCTTGCCAGTCTGCAGGAGAAAGCACGAAATACATGACAAATTCCATCCAGGTAAGCCCGGCCATCCAGGCAATCCAGGTCCTTGATGACTCCACTGTGCACCTGATAGCCGCAGGTGAGGTGGTGGATCGTCCGGTTTCAATAGTAAAGGAGCTGGTGGAGAATGCAATAGATGCCATGTCATCACGGATTACGGTGGAACTTACAACCTCACACGGAGCAATCTCCCGTATCAGGATATCAGATGACGGGACTGGCATTCCTTCTGACCAGGTCAGCACTGCTTTTCTCCCTCATGCCACAAGTAAGATCAGGACCGGTGACGATCTTCACTCATGTCTTACACTTGGGTTTCGGGGAGAAGCACTTGCAAGCATTGCAGCCGTCTCCTACGTGACTATGGTCACAAAGCCAAGGGAATCGGCGACTGCCATCCGGTTTAGGATCACCGGCGGCGAGGTGGTGGAACATACCGAGACCGGGGCACCTGACGGGACATCAATAACCGTTGAGGAGGTCTTTTTCAATACTCCTGCAAGACGCAAATTTTTGAAAAGTCTTCAGACCGAAGTTGCCCATATCAGCTCGATGCTTGAGTCGTTCGCCTGCCTGTATCCTGCCATCACGTTCAGATACCTTGTAAACGGACTTGAGAGGTTTTCAACCCATGGGGGCTCTGATCTTCCGGATATCTTCCGGGCGCTGTACCCGGCTGATGCAGGGATGATGATCCCGGTCAGGGGCATGGATGGAAATATCCGGGTGACTGGCCTCGTATCTCTCCCAAAACTCGTAAAACAGAACAGACAGCGATTTTTCATTGCAGTCAACGGCCGTCTTGTCCAGTCCCCTGCGATAATATCAGCGGTAAAACGGGCATATGGATCCCTTGTACCAGGCAGTACCTGGCCGGTTGCTGTCCTGATGCTGGAGATCCCCCCGGCAGAGGTTGACGCAAACATACACCCGACCAAGCGTGAGGTCAGGTTCTCGGCAGAGAGAAGGATACTTGACCTTATTGTCAGGGCCGTGAGGAGAGCACTTGACGATGCAGATCTTCTTGATCTCAGGGCCGAAACTATTGAAGAGCAGACATCTCTTTGTGACATCCCCTTGCAGGAACCTGACAGGAAGATATATGGATCTGGTGCAGCAATGCCGGCTGCAGGACAGGTGCGTGAAGCAACCCTTGCCGGATACAGGACTACTTCCCGTCAGCTCCTGCAAACAAGATTACAGGAAGAGACACAGGCCGGCTTTCAGGGAGACATGCGGTTTCCTGAGCTCTTCTGGATTGGACAGGCAGACGGGACATATATTATTGCAGGGGATAAATCAGGGGCATTATTCCTCATCGATCAGCATGCAGCCCATGAGAGGGTAAGGTATGACCAGTTAAAGCAGAAGGAGTCGATGCAACTAAAAACCCAGGAACTGATAGCCCCGGTTGTATTAAACATGAGCCCGTCAGAGGCCGGTCTCCTACCGTCTGTCCTCCCTGTTCTTGCTGATGAAGGGTTTATCATCGAACCATTCGGCCAGGATACATGGTGTGTGCGTGGAGTTCCTGTTGTGCTTGGAAGATACGAGGATCCTGAAACGGTAAAGGAACTGATCTGGACCATATTATCAGGAGATGAGGAACCGGTCAGGCTAAAAGAACAGGGTTCTCAGGCTCGTTGCATGCAGGAGTGCAGTAAAGGCAGGAGCGGCGCTGACACCGGAACAGGGGATGGACATAATTAACCAGTTGTCACAGACTGCTGATCCCTGGACCTGCCCGCATGGCCGGCCCACGATAATCTCTTTCTCGTCCCAGGAACTTGCAAGGATGTTTAAGAGGACATAACCCGAAAAAACTTATTTTAACCAAATATTTTCCACTGCCAGTTATATTTAAGAACATCCAGATAAAATCTTGTTCAAATGTCTGATCCAGAAGTCAGCAAGATGATTGCCAGGATAAAGGCTGATAACGTTCAATTCATTCGTTTACAGTTTAATGACATCCTTGGCATCCCAAAAAATGTGGCAATCCCTGTGGTCCAGGTTGAGAAGGCCCTTACAGGAGGGATCTGGATCGATGGATCTTCAATCGAAGGATTTGCCAGAATCGATGAATCAGACATGATCTTAAAACCAGACCGGGATACCTACCAGATACTTCCATGGAGGCCATCTGATAAAAGGGTTGCAAGGTTCATTTGTGACGTCTACACGTATGGGAACAAGCCTTTTGAGGGCGACCCAAGGTATGTCCTGAGGCGTAACCTGGAAGAAGCAGCCAGGATGGGATATACCTTTAACTGCGGTCCTGAACTGGAATTCTTTGTCTTTAAGCGGGATGAAAACGGCCGTGCCACCACTGAATTTGTTGATCATGGAGGGTATTTTGACCTGGCACCAAGCGATGCAGCAGAGGATCTCAGAAGGGAGATAATCATTGCCCTTACCGAGATGGGATTTGAGATAGAAGCATCGCATCACGAAGTGGCCGATTCCCAGCATGAGATCGATTTCAAGTACGGCGATGCCCTTTCGGTTGCTGACAAGGTTATTACCTTCAAATTTGCCGTAAAAACCCTTGCACTCATGAAGGGCCTGCATGCAACATTTATGGCAAAGCCGATAGCTGGTATTTGCGGAACCGGAATGCATACACATGGTTCCTTAAGCAAGGATGGTGAGAACATATTTTTCGATCCATCCACTGAAGATCAGACCTCTGAAATTATGCACTATTATATAGGGGGACTGATGAAACATGCGAAAGCCCTTGCACGCCTTGGAAACCCCACTATCAACTCGTATAAACGCCTTGTCCCCGGGTTTGAGGCCCCGGTTTACATCACGTGGAGCACGGCCAACCGTTCTGTTCTGATAAGAGTGCCTTCGGCCCGTGGCAACAGTACCCGTGCTGAGCTTCGAAGCCCTGACCCGATGTGCAACCCCTACCTTCTCTTCGCAGGCATGATTGCAGCCGGTCTTGACGGGATAAGGAACAAGATCCTTCCTCCCCCTCCAACCGATGTCAACATCTATGAACTCAGCGAGGAAGAAAAGAAAAGAAGAGGTATTGAGATGCTTCCCGGCTCCCTGATTGAAGCAAATGATGAACTCTTAAAAGACAAGGTGATCTGTGATGCACTCGGTCCTCATATCGTTGATAACCTGACTAAGATTGCAGTCGCAGAGAATGATGAGTTCAGGCAGGCGGTCCATCCATGGGAAGTGGAAAGATATATTAACAATTTCTGATTTTTTTTGCCGCATTTCACATTTAACCTGAGGATTAGACTATATAGTTGTTAAAATAACAAATATATAATGGAAGTTCCCAGGGAACAGGTCTGTGTTTTAATTCCGACACTAAATGAAGAGCCAACGATAGGTCTGCTGATAGACAGGTTTCATGCTCTTGGGTATTCTGATGTTCTGGTCGTAGACGGCAACAGCATTGACAAAACCAGGGAGATAGCTTTAAAGTCCGGGGCCAAAGTAATTGTTCAGAAAGGAAAGGGCAAGGGTGCTGCATTTATCCAGGCGATAAAGCAGATTTCAAAGCCATATATCCTTCTTATCGACGGAGACAATACCTACGATCCCATCGATGCAGATAACCTGGTTCTGTCCCTTTTATCCGGACATGACCAGGCACTTGGGAACCGTCTTACTCCTTCTAATTACCATTCATTCAATCGCTTAAACCTCTTTGGTAACAGGGTATTAAACTGGTTATTTAAAGTCAGTCATGGGAGGTACCTGCATGACATTCTCACCGGGTATCGGGCTTTTACTCTTGAATCCCTGCAAAGGATGCGTTTGTACGAAGAAGGTTTTGGAATTGAGACCGAAGTCTCTTCTGAGGCTGTAAGGAATGAGGACAAGGTTGCGATTGTGCCTGTTGCTTATGGGATAAGGGTGGGAAGCGATACAAAACTTGACCCTCTTCATGATGGAATCAAGATCGGAAGGACCATCTACAGGCTGGCAAAACTGAATAACCCGATGTTTTACTTTGGTATCATCGGGATGGCCTTTCTTTTATCCGGCGGAATTATCGGAATTTACATCGTTATTGAATGGCTCAAAAACATTGACCATCTCCCGCTCACGATTCTTTCCGTTACATTGATCATTGTTGGTATCCAGATCGTCATGTTTGGCATCCATGCCGATATCCAGCTTGCAAACCAGCGGGAATTTTTACATGAAATTCAAAAGCTCAGGAAAGATAAGTGATTACACAGGATCAATTGTAACATTTATCTGGGATCATCAATAATATATAGCTGCATCTGCGGTAATAGTCTAGCGGCAGGACAGGGGCTTCCCAAGCCCTTAGCCCGGGTTCGATCCCCGGTTACCGCATACTTTTTTAAACAGGACCAGATTATCAGGTATACCCCTGTCGTAGTCTGGCACCAGTGTTCAGCTAATGGCACACTTTTTTCCCGGCTGGCATGCTGGTGCCTGACTTTATCTTATCCGCGTTGCCGGCATGTTTCACAGCACTTTCATTCAGCTCATGAAGAGTGGATCTCTTGGGAAAAAAGGGTGTTGCAACTGGTTGCAACTGTTGAAACTTGTTGAACTTTAATTTTTCATGGCATATTCCTCAGATTTTGTCTGACACCATCTTATCGAAAAACCAGGTTCAACCAAATCCTGGCCCTTTGTTTTATCCCATATCAAAAACCAGGCACTGTTTTGCAAAAAGGACATGTTATCATGATAAATCAGATTTCAGACTGTTTTCCAGCGGTTTTAGCCATCTTCCTTTTAACCTGTTTCAGGCAACACTTGTATGTCACACGGAGACAGGTGAAGACCAGTGAATGATCACCGGCTCACAAGATCTCCTGATGATGAACACCACTTAAAATCTCCTCCTACATCTTAAGTCCTGTTCATCATAAGCCCGTAACTTTCGGGTTACATCTGAACTTCACCCGGCCTGACAAGGCCGGTCTTCCTCCTGCAACAAAACAAGCAAAGAACAAGGTGACTGATATGCTTCTTACAAGTAGATTTTCAAGAAAATACAATGAAAGACAGATCTGCCTGATTAATTATCTGAAAAGCCAGCTGAAACCAGGCTCAAATTTCTTCAAATCCAAGTATATTGCCAAGGACACAGGCCTCTCATCAAAAGAGGTGGGCACCAACATGGCTATACTTTCAGAGATCTGCCCTGAGTTTAAGATTGAACGGTATAGCTATTCGAACAGTACTACCTGGCTTGTGACCGTACCCCAGGTATAAACTTTTTTCCTCCTCATTTCTCTGGTTGCAAATTTCATATCTTCTTCTCACTCATGACG
>JAAYPD010000440.1 GCA_012520015.1 Methanomicrobiales archaeon | reverse complement strand
TAGGTGATGCGATCACGTCATAGTTTTTGAATAAACGGTCAAAGTCATCCCTTACCATCTGCCTTGCGGTCTGGGCTTTCTGGTAGTACCTGCCATAGTACCCTGCTGCAAGAGAAAAGGTTCCAAGAACTATCCGGCGACGGACTTCCTTGCCAAACCCGGCTTTTCTCTGTTCAGAAAAGGCATCATGCCAGCTCTTCGGGCTATCAGTCGCCGGACCAAATCATATCCCGTCAAACCTAGCAAGGTTGCTGGAGGCCTCGCTTGTGCTGATTACATAGCAGGCCGACAAGGCATATTTCATGGAAGGAAGAGAGCAGGGTTCAGCCCTGGCACCAAGAGATTCAAGAGTTTCAACTGCCTTTCTGACGGTTTCTGCTACTTTCGTGTTTACCCCTTCCCCAAAGAAATCATCCGGGACGCCTATTCTTAATCCTTTGATCTCAGCAGACGGGGTATGTGAGTATGGTCTGTCAACTGATGTTCCGTCACGTGGATCATAACCAGTCATCACAGAATAAAGTCTGGAGAGGGTGCTGACATCCCTTGCCAGCGGGCCCACCTGTTCCAGGGAGTTGGCATATGCAATCAGCCCATATCTTGAGACCCTGCCATATGTAGGTTTTAACCCGACGATTCCACAAAAGGATGCAGGGCACCTGATTGACCCTCCGGTGTCAGAACCGATTGCACAATCAACAAGACCAGCGGCAACGGCTGCTGCAGAGCCTCCAGATGAACCTCCAGGCACCCTTGAATGGTCCAGGGGATTTAAAGTCGGGCCATAAGCACTGTTTTCAGTGCTTGATCCCATCCCAAACTCATCCATGTTGGTCTTACCTGCAATTGCTGCTCCTGCATCCTTAAGAAGTGTGACAACATGGGCATCAAAGGGAGGAATATATCCTTTAAGAATTTTTGAACCGCAGGTAGTCTCAATTCCCCTGGTTGATATATTGTCTTTTACGGCAACGGTGACTCCTGATAATGGGCCATCCCCGTAAGAGACCTCCGGAATCGTTGTGATGAATGCATTGACTGAATCATCAGGGTGAAATGATAATTTTTTCAAGTCACATCACCCTTGGTGCTTTAAAGTATCCTTTCTCTTTCAGCCCGGCGTTCTGCAGGGATTCCTCCTGTGAAAGGGAGGGGAGAACTTCATCTTCGCGTAATATATTGTATCTTTCCTGGACCAGTGGTTTATCCTGGTCAAGTGTATCAAGAACTGCGAAGTATTCTAAAATACCTGAACACTGTTTTGCAAATTCGGAAATTTCTTCGTCATCAAGACCTATATCTGCGAGATTTGCAATTTTTCTGACATCGTCTGTGGTAACCATTATATGCTTATGTCCTCCTGAGATGCGTTATAAAATCTGAAACTGAGTTGTGATAACCATTCTGCCGGGCAATCCGTTTTATCTCTTTCCAGATCCCGGTCCCGTACTGCATAGCTTTTTTCTCGTAATTTGCATAGAATTCAGGCAGATATTGCCTGGCAACTTCGCGAAGAGGTTTTTTCCTGACATTTCCCTGCACCCGGTCGGCAGGAGGCAATGCATCTGCAGCGCATACAACCCTGACATCAAGGTATGGCATTGACAAAGAGGTCCCAAATGATCCTGCAATACCCTGGTCACGTCTTCTTTGCCTGTCAAGTGAGGCAAAATCATCGGCAAGCATCTGGTTAAGGAGGCAGTCTGGAGCATCCTGGTACCTTGCATATCCTCCGAAGAGTTCGTCTGCCCCCTGCCCGGTAAGTATTCTCTGGTGCCCCAGCTTACCTGCCGTTTCAGCAACAAAATACAGGGTTGTGCCTATCCCAAGATCAACCGGGCTTGGATCATCAATAAGTCCTATAACAACAGGCAGGGCATTTTCTACCTCTTCAGGTGTGACAACCCTGATATGCAGCGGAAGATCCAACAGGGCTGCAACTTTTTCTGCCTGCCTGATGTCATGACATCCTTCCATGCCTGTTACAAGACAGGGCTGTCTTGCAATAGCAGCAATAAGTGCCGAATCCACACCCCCTGACAATGCAGTAATCCCGTTGCCTGATCTTAACCTTACAGCAGTCCTGATAGCATCAGCAAGAGAAAGTGCAGGATAAGAAGGTCTGACAAAACCGGTGACCGAATTATCACAGATGATAGTCCCCGCAGGGCAGGGACCCTGGATTATACCATAATGATCCCTTGCAACACATGACCCGAACTCAAGATAGAACTCCCCGCCAAAGCGGGAAACAACTCCGGGATCCTTGCTGATCGCCTGCCTTAGTTCTTCCCCGGACAGCAGTTTTCCGTCCAGTTCTATCCATCCGGTCAGATGCATACGCCTCAGGTGATGAACTACTTCTGTAATAAACATGATCTGAAAGTATCTTTAACAGGTACACCTGATGAGACAGGCTTTTAAAGTGGGAATATAAAATCCCGATAAGGTTAATAGTATGAGTGGGGGAGTTGTAAGGATTTACTGGCCTGGATTGTTACTAATCCTGCTGATCACCTGTATAGCAGTTTCAGGCCTTCCACCTGGGTTCTGCCTTGGTGAGGAGGATACTATTGTGCTTGGGGTATTTGCACCGGAAAGATCTCCATCCGGGGAAGAGCGTATCCTCCTTGATGAGATCTTTTCATTCAGGGAATCTTCCGGAGAAAAGCCACTTTTGGGTGTATTTTCAGATGAATGGATGGTGGACAGGAAATTTCCCCTGGAGAATGTCAGGCTTCTCCGAGATGAAGGAATGGTTCCTTATATCCGGCTTATGATGCGAAGCTCTGATAATCCTTACCAGAAAGAACCTGTATATACCCTTGGCAATATCGCCCTTGGAAAATTTGACGGTGAACTAAGATCATGGGCCAGGGAGGCAAGATCTCATGGATCACCGATCCTTATTGAATATGGAACAGAGATAAACAGGTGGAACTATCCCTGGAACGGGTACTGGAACGGTTATGAGAAAGGGCAGGACCTGTTCAGGACTGCATACCGCCATATCGTTGACGTTTTTAAGGAAGAAGACGCTTCAAACCTTATCTGGATATATCATGTGAATGCAGACGGCCAGCCACATGAAGACTGGAACAATATCATCAGTTATTACCCGGGGGATGATTACTGTGACATGGTTGCCGTCTCACTTTTTGGAACCACGAAACCCTTTGAGACAGGTACAAGACCATTTAAAGAGACCATGGATGAAACCCTGAAGATACTTCAGGCAGGAGGGATTCAAAAACCAGTGCTTCTCATCACCGGGACTGATGTACAGGGCAGATTTGAGGATCCTGCAGCTTTTGTAACAGATATATTCTCTACACTTTCAGGACCTGACCGACCTGATATAAGGGGTCTTATCTGGCTGAATTCGGCCTGGAAAAATGATAACAATCCTCTTCATGACACAAACATGAGACTGCAGGATAATTCATCGGTTGCCGCAGCATTTAAAAAAGGTCTTCGATCCCTGAATGTACAGGAATCGGCGGTATGCTTACCGGCACCATAAACAAGGTAAGGAAGTGAGGAAGTGAGATAAATCTCGCCTGAAAATATAAATTACCTTATTTTACCGGCGTACTTTGCCCTTGATCCAAGCTCTTCATGGATCCTGATGAGCTGGTTGTACTTCTCAACCCTTTCTCCCCTGCATGGTGCCCCGGTCTTGATCTGGCCGGTCCCAAGGCTGACTGAGAGATCTGCAATGAATGAATCGGTGGTCTCCCCACTACGGTGTGATATCATGCTGTTCCACCCGGCATCCCTTGCCATGGTTACTGCAGATATAGTCTCGGTGACAGTCCCTATCTGGTTCAGTTTGATGAGAACAGCATTAGCTGCTTTTTCTGATATTCCACGGGATATTCGCCTGGTATTGGTAACAAAAAGGTCATCACCAACCAGCTGAACCCTGTCTCCTATCGCCTTGTTCATGGATATCCACCCGGTCCAGTCATCTTCTGAAAGCCCGTCCTCTATCGAGATAACCGGGTAGTCATTTACAAGTTCCTGGTAATATCCTGACATCTCTTCTGAAGAGAGTTTTTTCCCTTCACTCTTCAGTTCATATATGCCATCTGAATAAAATTCGCTTGATGCAGGATCAAGGGCAATAGAGATCTCAGTTCCTGGTTTATACCCTGCAGCCTCTATCGCTTCGGTTATAAAATCAAGTGGGGCCTTGTTAGAGGCAACTTTTGGTGCAAAACCTCCCTCGTCACCAACCCCGGTGGAGAGATTTTGCTTTTTCAGGATGGATTTTAGCGTCTGGTATACTTCAGCGCACCATCTTACAGCTTCAGGAAAGTCTGGTGCCCCGGTTGGTGCAATCATGTACTCCTGGAAATCAGCACCCTGCCAGTTTGCGTGAGCCCCTCCGTTCATGATATTCATAAATGGCACAGGGAGCAGGAGATTTTGTTCTGAGAGGTACTCGTACAATGGAACCTTCAGTGCCTGTGAAGCCGCCCTTGAAACGGCCATTGAGACCGGAAGAATGGCATTTGCCCCAAGACGCCCCTTGTTCTCCGTCCCGTCAGTCTCGATCAGTATTCTGTCAGTCCCGGCCTGGTCAGTCCCGTCCATCCCCAGAAGTGCCTTTCGGATATCTGTGTTTATTGCTTCAACCGCTTTTTTAACACCTTTCCCAAGAAACCGATAGTCTTCGTCACGTTTTTCAACAGCTTCATATGTCCCGGTTGAGGCACCGGAAGGGCATGCGGCACGACCGAAAAATCCTCCGGCAAGTATGACATCGGCCTCAACTGTAGGATTACCCCTTGAATCGATGATCTCCCTGCCTGTTATCTTCTCTATCTTTATCATGTGATTACCTCGTTTATGCTCCTATGCTTGCAAGCGTGCAGGATTCTGTAACATAAACCCAGTACGAACGGGTTGGCATGAGAATCCTCGAATCTGCCTGTTCATTTGATCCCCCGTTGACAATAGTTGTCTCAAAGCGTTGGGATGCCTGGTCCCATCCAATAACCTCGGTCCAGGTGTTCCTGATTGACAGCAGGGAATCACGTGCTGAAGCCTGGGTATTGCCAGTAAATCCGAACATGTTCCAGCCTGCAATCATGTCCTTTACCGGAGGGACCTGAAGGGGATCATCAGAAAAGATTAGCGGAACGGTGAATGGTCCGGTTGAATAGACCCAGTATCCCTCAAGCGGAAGTATCCTGTCTTCTGCAGTCAGGTCTTTCCAGCCCCCGTCTTTCTGGTTATATGTCCAGATGCTATGCCCTGCCGAGTCAAGCCCTGTAAAAATCGCGGCAGTGTTTAATTCTTTTGCAAGCCGGCGTGGGATTGAGACAAAATTCCATCCGGTGCCAAGGTCAATTGTCCCGACATTATAATCGGTGATCTCCTCGCTTACAGGCTCGTCAAGGATCATCATCTCTTCACCTGCATCTGGTTCTTCTCCTGAAACAGAAAAGATACATAATGATAAAATAATGCATATTAAACTGAATAACAATAGATTTTTCATCTCTTCATTACCTGCCTTTCTCAATAAGCATTTCTATATAAATATATTTCTCTGTGTCGGTATGAGATATTCTCTTCTCTTCAGGGTGACAAATTCTCTTTTGTGAAACTTCTGAAACTTTCAGAAAAAAAGCTACCCTTTGACCTTGATCTCT
>JAAYPD010000439.1 GCA_012520015.1 Methanomicrobiales archaeon | reverse complement strand
CTGTTCTTGCAGTAGTATCTATTCTTGTAGTAACATCATATCTGTTAAAAATTTTCTTTTGCCATTGCACATATGGTCTGATCCCAGGGCTTTAGTCATCAGACCTATGCCCTTAAGCACCACTAATTTAGGATTATTTCATTGTTTATCTGTTTGAGCTGCCGGCTTTTCCAGGAAGCATCCCGATAACTTCCTCATATGCCTTATCCAGCAGTCGTCTATAATACCTTACATCGATACCTTCTGCATCCCAGGAAGGATCAACCACAAGGCGTTTTTCATCCCTGACCACGAATGATGCATCCATACCTGGTTCAAGGGACACATTATACTCTTTATACCTGTCAACTACCGCCTGGGCAATGCATCGCTTATTATAATTCCGCCTTCCGATACGACGCGTGATGATAAAGTCCCTGACATCTGCACTATGCAGGTTCTCCAGGTACTGCATATAAAGAGCAGACAGATGGTCCAGTTCAGGTGGGATGTCATCAATGTCCTGGCATGTGCAAAGATGTTCCATCATCTCATTCTGCATCCTGGCAACATAAGGCGGGGTTGTCCGCCGGTTTGCTGATACTCCCTTCACCTTCATCTTCCCGGTTGTGAGTCTTCCAAAATAAGAACAGTATGAACCACTGCCATCTGACTGCGGGAGAAATACCACCCAGTCATAGCAATCAGCCTCTGTATGAAACGTTGTCATCTTTTCTATCTCTTCCTGGATGATCCCGATCTTCCCGCCCTGGATAAAAAGGCAGTCGATGATCGCGTGAAGGACCTTACCTCCATGTGATTCGGTAAGCTTTACACAATCTTTCAATATCCTGGTTGCGGCAAGAGTTATCTCTTCATGAACCTCGATCCTGCCAAACCTTGCATTCTTGTAACCGGTGTATCCAAAACAGGTGACAAGCATCCATTTTAAGATCCCGTCCATCCCTGCATAGGAGGGGTCAGTCTTCTTCATCCTCTTGGTATAGTGGCGAAGCTCGATGACCGGGCCGATGACTGATGGAAGAAAACCTGGAACCTTCCGGTTATTCAATGTTTCAGGAGAGAGATTTTCACGCACGATAATCGACGGATAAAATGAGGTAAAGTCAATCTGGGTAACATCTGCAAATATCCCCGGCGGAGGCTGAAGCATATACCCTCCCCGGTAATCAAGCCTCATATCTGTTACCTTTCTGTAAGCCTCTGCATCACTCTTCCGAAAAGGAACCGCAAAGCCCCTGGCAAGTGCTTCATACACCTCATATGACGAGATAAGTGTTCCTGGTGTGAGCCTGCTGGTAAGGTTTGGTGAAAGGCCGGTCAGCCTTGATGCAAGAAAAATGCCCCTGAGGTCGCCTTCCCGGTACATGAAACTCTGCCTTGTATCGATGATGATCCTCCCCTCAGGTATCTTTGCCCCAAGACGGTGCTCCATCCGGCCATAGCTGAAATATGACCTTGGTGCCATTGTATGAAACCTTCCGGTCCTGCTAAAAGAGTTAAACAGGTGATGGTCCCTGGCAGTATTAAAGAAAATGCCTGACCATGTGTCATAATCAGGAAAGAGGATTATATCTGGATCCTTATCCTGTATTATTGTGAACATATCTTCAGAGATTGTTCTTTCAGACCCTTCCAGCACCCATTTTCCTGAGCCTGTGGAGATGGTCACAGTCCCCGGATGTGAAGACCGGTGGGGATTTTCGCTGCAGGTTATCTCCATTTTGTCAAGATCAGGTTCAAAGTCAGGAGAGAAACGGTCAGTCTCCTTATAACCTCCGACCACTCTTTTTGTCTTTGCACAAAAGATCTGTTCAGGCCTGATGTCCACGTTAAACAGCCTGGCCTGGTAAAAGGTCTGTTCTTCTATCTTCTGTGCTACTTCCCGGTCAGCCATGACATGGTACCCCTCCTCTTTCCCGTAAATGGTGGTGATAAGGCATGAACTGACAGGATATTCTGATGCAAGGCCATCCAGGAGCTGGTAATACTGATGACAGTCAGGAAAAGAAAGTAAGAAGCCTGGCTCAAGGACATGGTGAGAGCATGAGAGCTTTCCATCCGTCTTCTCCCAGGTATCAACCCCTGTCTTTGTTCGTGTGATGTCAAAGACGAAAGGGCAAGTATCAGATGACAATGGAGATCTCACACCCCCAGAGAGTCCAGGGAGAGTTGTTTTGACGTCGCTTTCTTCTTCACAGGCTTTGAACCTGCCTCAATCTGCTGCATCAGGAAAATTCTGTGAAAAAACGGTTCAAGAGCCTGGATATATGTATCAGGGTATGTTGACAGGAGAAGAACTCCGGCATTATTCATCGCGTACTCCCTGCACCGGTGACCGATAACAGGAAGCAGATCGGTGCACTCTTCAAATAGTGACCGGTCAAATTCGAAGATGAGATAGGACTGGTAAGCTTCATCAAGAATTGTCAGGATCTGAAAAGCAGTCAGTGCCCTTCTGACAAGAAACCGGTCTGGAAACTGGCTCAAATCCGGAAGGATCACCGGATAATTGCCGCACATATAGAGGATAAGGCCAGGTTCCCTTTTCATTATTAATCCGGGCGCTTTTGTCAGAACCCCGGCTGGGGCGATGAAAGCGGTAAATGTCCCATTTGAGACTGAAAACTGTGTAAAGAAAGGAACCGACATAACATAGCAGGATGTCTGCACCCCACATATAAGAGTAAAGGAAACAGGGTGAAAGTGAAAAACGCATATAAATGAAAACTTTGACTCTGCAATTATCGAGCTGAAGGAGAAAATAATAGAATAAGAGAGGATATTGCCTGACTAATATTTCGAAGATATTTGGTAAGTACCTCTTAAATATCATAGTTCACTCGCGGTGAAGGCAGATTTTTTAAAGACATATTCTCTGGAAAGAGTGTGTTGCCAGTATTTGCTGGCAATCCAATACTTCCCTTTATTATTATGACGATATTTTACCCATGTCCACAACATATTTAGGTAATTTCTGTAATT
>JAAYPD010000438.1 GCA_012520015.1 Methanomicrobiales archaeon | reverse complement strand
TTGTAAGTAAGACCCCCCCCAGGGTGATGTGATGCTGATATCATGGGAGACATAATATGCCCGAAGTGTAACTCGAAAGATACGGACTTTGATGATCTCGTTACTACAGATTCCGGAGAAATGATTGCAAAATGCCGGTGTAATGCCTGTAGTCATATCTGGGACATGCCGTTCGGGTTATAAAATGAGATGTTTTCAGACTTTCCTGGTGGTACAATAAGATGGGATATTTACATAAAATGAGTGTCGGCGTTGTCGTACTTGGATTATTTATTTTGTGTTGGGGAATAGTCTGGCTTGGTAATGATATTGGACTGTGGAATTTTTCTTTCCCGTTCTGGCCGGTTATTGTCATCCTCACAGGCATTGTCATCCTGATGAATGAACTTAAAAAGGCTGTCAGTAAGGACTAACATATGCCCTTTTCAGGCTGCCAATAAAAAGACATTCATCTGGCCTGATAAGCTCAATACCTTCGAATTCGCCAAATTCAATATCAAGGCCTCTTACCAGGACGGCGGGGATGCGCTCATCAGACTCGCCCATTACAAGCTCAGCGGCAGATGCAATGTTATCTGCAACCGCCCGCCTTGTTACCATTAGTTCACGGCCATAAAGATCTTTTCTGCCACGCTCGTCGATAACCGATGGAATACCTGAACATGCGATTGCAACACCCCCGCATCCATACCTCATGGGATGAGTTCTGCTGTCAATAATCAGGACACCAACAAAACAACCAGCCTCTTCGAAGATTTTTTTCCGAAGTGCATGCGCAAGTGCACCTGGCTCTTCAGGGAGGAGCGTTACATACCCGTCAGGTGCATTTGAACCATCAACCCCTGCATTTGGGAGGAGATGACCAGATTTTACTGATAGCAAAAAGCCGTTAATTCCCCCGATGATCTCATCAGACTCCTGGATTACTACCTCTGCAAGGGCAGGATCCATCTCGTACTGCCTGGACAGCTGCAATGCTCTCCCTGATGGTTTTATGGTTTTTAATGATGCTATCCTTCCCTGGGCTGTTGCAACCGCAGACTCTGCAAGAACAATGATATCATGCTCCTGAATCTCTAATCCCTGTCTGTTCATGGCAGCTTTGAGGTGATTCAGTAGTAAATCACCAGGTTTTATCAGGTCTGTACAAAGACCGTAGATATGAAACTCTTTCATTATGGACTCACCAGGTGCATCACACTTCTGATTACATCCCTCGTCTCAGGGATATCATGGGCTCTGATAACCGACGCCCCTTCCATGATCAGCCTGGATGTAACTGCAAGCGTTCCTGCAAGTCTTCCGGCAGGTGGCTGACCGGTTAATTCTCCTATAAAGGATTTTCTTGAGACTGCCGCCAGGAGTGGCAGGTTATATGCAGTAAGCTCATGAAAATGCCTGCATAACTCCCAGTCATTCTCTGCAGTCCGGTCAGGTACCCACTTACCAATACCTGGATCAAGAATAATATCAAAAATTTGACATTCATGGGCCCGGTTAAGCACCTTTTCTATGGAGTTATGAGTATCCGCAAGCGATCTTGCATCACCAGGGCTTTTTCCCGAAGCCATCAGTATCACCGGGAGCCCGGCATCATTGATGACTTTTCCAAGCTCAGGATTACAAAGGCCTGATATATCGTTGGCAAGAGAGATATCAAAGCGCAGGGCAGCGTCCAGAACCTGCGGGTGCACTGTATCAATGCTGATAACATAGTCCTCACCCTGTAATTCAGCAAGACATTCTTTCATCCGCGCAGTTTCTTCGTAGACCGAAAGAGGGGGGCTTCCTGGTGCTGTACTTCTGGCACCAATATCAAGGATTTCTGCCCCTTCATCAAACATTTTTCCAGCCGCCTCATGGACAGCAGTAACAGGAACATATGAACCGGTGTAAAAAGACTCAGGACTGATGTTTAAAACACCCATTAGGACAGGATGTTGCCTGCCTACGTGAATGTCCCTTATATGAAAGGTTCGCATCTGTTCCTTGCAATATCTGTGGTATTTTCCATGAGAGATGCAATTGTCATTGGTCCGACACCACCAGGGACAGGAGTTATCGCACCGGCAACTCTCTCTACTTCCTCAAATGCGACATCACCACAGAGTTTTCCGTTAACCTGGTTTGTACCGACATCTATTACCGTTGCACCCGGCTTTACCATGCCAGCGGTAATAATACCTGGCTTTCCTGCCGCACTCACCAGGATATCAGCCTGTTTTGTTATCTCCGGAAGATTTTCTGTTTTGCTATGACATATGGTGACCGTTGCATCGGCATGAAGAAGCAGTAATGAAATAGGGCGACCAACATCCACGCTTCTTCCAACAATCACCGCTCTTTTTCCTGCGATGGGAATTTTATACTCATGCAGGAGGGTCATAATTCCTTTAGGGGTGCATGGGCGTGTGCCTTTAAGACCTGTAACAAGCCTGCCCATGTTCAGCGGATGAAACCCGTCAACATCCTTTTCTGGTAAAATAGCAGCCAGGACGGCCTCTGTGTCTATCGTTTTTGGAAGTGGAAGCTGGACCAGTATTCCATCAATATCAGGATCTTCATTCAGCTGACGAATCCGTTCAAGGATGGTGCGTGTTGTGGTATCCTCGGGGAGTGAGATATTAACCGATGAGATACCGACCTGCTCACATGCCCGGTGCTTCATCCTGACGTACATGTGCGAAGCAGGATCATCTCCTACGATAACCGTGGCAAGAGTGGGAGAGAGCCCCTCTTCTATAATGTCCTCTTTCAGCAGCTCAAGCCTGCGTGCTGCAAGTCCCTTGCCATCAAGTATCATGTCAGATCAGGGTATAAAGTGTAATTGCTGGCAAGAGATCTGACCTCTTCCTTAATCCTTTCCTGAAGGGCTG
>JAAYPD010000437.1 GCA_012520015.1 Methanomicrobiales archaeon | reverse complement strand
TGGAAGAACTGCTTATCTCCCGCCAGAAGACATTATCCCAGGTAACACTTCTTGATACAGATGGTAGTGAGCTTATCAGGTTATCCAGGTTTCACACCTTTCTTCCAGGTGAGATGTCAGACCAGGCTGATAATCCTGCATTCCAGTCTGCAATGCAAGGTTCATCTTATATCAGCGAGATTTATGTCTCCCCGGACAGCGGTCTCCTCTCGATGCAGATCGCAATACCAGTAATGACAGATACAGGTGAGATCACGGGTGTTATCCTGGCAGAAGAAAATGCGGTAAGACTCTGGTCCGAGGTCTCCAGGACAAATGTCGGAGAGACCGGGTATGTGTATCTTGTTGACCGTCAGGGCCGGTTCATTGCATACTATGAACTGACTGAAGTGCTCCGGAATTATGGCAGGGATATGCTCCATGTACCTCCGGTGCAGGATTTTGTTTCAGGTAAATCTGTATCGTCACGGATAGTTTACGAATATCCTGGCATGAACGGGGAGGATGTAATCGGGGTTTATGCTCCAATTGAAGGTACTGAATGGGCAGTTGTGACTGAGCTGCCTGCAAAGGAGGCATATGAAGGCATAACATCAATGAAAAACTTCCTTTATGCAGCCATTATTTTAGCCATAATCGGTACAGGTCTCCTGGTTTTTACCCTTACCAGGCGTACCATAACACCCCTTCGTGCCCTAATCGATATTGCCCGCAGAATTGGTACCGGGGATCTTGATACGTACATGGTAATAGCCGATCGGGAAGATGAGGTCGGTGTACTTGCAGTCACGATGAATCACATGCAGAATGAACTGAATAAACTGTACAGGGATCTTGAGCAGCAGGTTGAGAAACTGAGGATAAACCAGCAGGTCCTTTCGCAGGCACGAAACAAGCTTAATATCTTAAACACTGTCACCTTTCAGGACATACAGAACGCACTCTTTTCCATGCATGGTTACCTGCTCATGGAGGAGGCCCAGGATAATCCTGATCCTGAAAAGATCTTTTCAAGGCAGAAAACCGGTATTGAGAGGATATCATCAGCATTGCGATTTGCAGATAAGTTCCAGAACCTTGGTCTTAATCCCCCTGAGTGGCAGAAGGTGTCACAGTCTTTTCTTTATGCAATCTCTCACCTTGATCTCTCCTCCTTTTCCCGGGATTTACAGGTGGACTCCTTGGAAATTTTTGCTGACCCTCTCCTGGAATCTGTGTTTTTTATCCTGACTGAAAATGTTATAAGGCATGGAAAGACTGCAAATGCCATTACTGTTCATTTCGAGGAGAGACCGGCGGGGTTAACCCTCTTTTTTGAAGACAATGGCAGTGGTGTCCCTAATGATTTGAAAGAGAAGATCTTTGACCTGAGTTATGAGACTGATAAAGACAGGGGTCTTTTCCTTGTAAGGGAGATTTTGTCAGTCACAGGCATAACTATCAGTGAGAATGGAGAATGGGGGAAAGGTGCAAGGTTTGAGATCCTGGTTCCTGATGGTGCATGGAGGTATGCAGAACCATGATTATCTATGAAAACAGGCAATTTATTCACTTGCAGTTACTTGTCGGTGCAGGAGTTATCCTATGATTCGTGTGCTGTATGTGGATGATGAACCAAGTCTTCTTGAGATCAGTAAATTTTTCCTTGAACGTACCGGAGAGTTTGAGGTCGATACTCTGAATTCTGCAACCGCCGCACTCCCTGTACTTGAATCTGGGTGTTATGATGCGATAATCTCCGATTACCAGATGCCTGAAATGGATGGAATAGCTTTTTTAAAGGCAGTCCGGCAGAATAGCGATATCCCTTTTATCCTCTTCACCGGACGGGGGCGGGAAGAGATCGTCATTGAGGCGATAAACAACGGGGTTGATTTTTATCTTCAGAAAGGTGGCGATCCTAAAGCACAGTTCGTGGAACTTGCACACAAGGTAAAGCAGGCCGTAAGCCGAAGACAGGCACAGATAGAGCGGGATCGCAGTAAAGAAAATTTCCAGAACCTTGTTAATAATGCCCCGGAGGCCATCTTTACGGCCATTAACGGAAAGTTCAGGTATGTCAATGCCGCTGGAGTGGAGCTGCTTGGGGCGCCAAACGCCGAAGCACTCATCGGAACCGAATTATATGACCGTATTCACCCGTCATTTCATGAAAGTGTCAGGGAGAGGGTGAAAGATCTTATTGAAAAACAGGTAGTAGTAAAAACCCAGGACGAGATTTGCCTGAAACTTGACGGCACTCCTGTTCACGTAGATATATCAGCTGTACCTTTACATGGCCCGGATGAGCCAACTGGTCTTCTCATCTTCGTTCGTGACATCACCGAAAGAAAACAGGCAGAGGAACGACTGAAGGCCGCTTATGAACAGATTGCTGAGGCTAAAGAGGAACTTAAGGAGAGGGTTCAGGCTCTTGTTCACAGTGAAGAGCTTATCCGCAAGAGCGAGGAGAAATACCGTATCCTTTTTGAGAGGTCCATGGATGGTGTGATCATCATCAGCAATAACCGGTTTACTGACTGCAATGAAGCAACCCTCCGGTTATTAGGAATGACCAGCAAAGACCAGCTTTTAAACCTGCATCCTTCCGATTTTTCTCCACCGTTTCAGTCTGACGGGAGTGATTCCTATGAAAAAGCCAATGAGATGATAGAGATTGCGATGAGGAATGGCAGTCACCGCTATGAATGGCTCCACAAAAGAGTGAACGGAGAGCTGTTCTTTGGGGAGATTACCCTTACTGCAATCCCACTTGGAGATGAGATCATCCTTCATGCTTCATGCCGTGATATCACAGACAGGAAAAAGGCAGAATAGCAGTTCTTATTCCCTCAACTCCCGAAACCTATAAGCGTAAAGATTAAGTGCGGTAAAAATTTCTGTATTTCTTCAGGAATAAAGTCTGAAATCTATTAGTAAAAGACAAAAATCGTTCATAACAAAGAGGGATCCGATTCCCATGGCTGGATTTTCAGAAAATTCAAGGGCCGGGTCCTGATACAATCTTAAAAGAAATTGTTGCAAGTCGATATGTATGTTTATCTATAGTGCTCATAAAAGCGGGTAGTGAACTATCTGAATGGATTGGTGTGAAAATCGCACGATCCGTTCCCGGAAGGGCGGGATAAAGTAACCTGACCTGACTATTTGTGAGAATTATCATTGATATACTCACATCAGCATCACAACAATTCATCTCTGATCTGTCATCTATTTAATGACACAGAGCAGATTATTACCAGTACTTACATATCGATCATGCATTGATTTGAGGCAGATAATTATGGAATTAAAAGGAAGTCAGACGGAAAAGAATCTCCTTGCAGCTTTTGCAGGGGAATCCCAGGCCAGGATGAGATATAATTACTTTGCAAGCGTTGCGAAAAAGGAAGGATATGAACAGATTTCTGCAATCTTTAATGAGACGGCAGATAATGAAAAAGAGCATGCAAAGCTCTTCTTTAAACTTCTGCCCGGAGGAGAGGCAGAGATAATATCATCCTACCCTTCAGGAATGATAAAAACAACCGCCGAAAACTTAAAGGCTGCAGCTGACGGAGAGAACCATGAATGGGAGGCTCTTTACCCTGCATTTGCAGAGACTGCAGATAAGGAAGGTTTTCCGGAGATAGCCACGACATTTCGTAACGTGGCAAAGGCTGAAGTATCCCATGAGAAGCGTTTTAGAAAACTTCTTGATGCCGTGGAGAAAGGGACTGTATTCAAACGGGATTCACAGACAAGGTGGAAATGCAGGAATTGTGGATATGTCCATGATGGAGACACAGCACCCTCACCATGCCCGGTTTGTGATCATGCACAGGCATACTTTGAGATATGGTGTGAAAATTACTAAACCTCTTTTTTTGTCATATAGATCTGTTACCTGTTCTTAACAATGAAATCCGGCCTTTCCGGCACTTTCTGGTAAACCCGTAAATTACCCCTTGGAATATAAGTTGTCATCAGCTGCCTTACTATCAGGTAATACTGTAAAAACCTCCATTATGCATGAACAAATGATAGGTGTATATATATCATGAAGTAGATATTAGTCGATAGATAGAATAATTATCCGGACCATTGCATGTTGGAGCATGAAGTAAAGGAGAATATATCTCATATCATACTATTCAGGCAATTTGATGGTGTCTAATGATCTCTGTTCTGTGCGTAGATGATGAAGAAGAACTCTGCGCCATCTCATCTGTTTTTCTAACCAGGAAAGGATTTTCTGTTACCACATGCCAGTCAGGGAAGGAAGCCCTGGACCTTCTTTCAAAAACTTCTTTTGATGTCATAGTTTCTGATTACCAGATGCCGGCCATGAACGGGATCGAGCTGCTGTCAGAGGTCAGGAAGAGATATGGAGAGATACCTTTCGTTCTTTTTACAGGAAAGATAAATGATGATGTCGTCATTCATGCCATAGAACAGAATGCAGATTATTATATAAGGAAGGATTATGATCCCCCTGCTGTCTTTACCGATCTTGCATTTACCATTGAAAAAGCATTTGAACGGTATAAAATTGAAAAAAACCTTCATGACAGTGAAGAAAAATACAGGTTCCTGGTCACCCATGCACTGGAACCGATTCTTATTGTCGATCTTCAGGGAAATCTGATTTTTGCAAACAATGCAGCAGGTAAGATGATCGAGGTAAAAGATATCACAGATATCCTTGGAAGAAATGTGATGGAATTTATCTCACCTGAATCGCGTGAAGAAGTATTACGGGATTTTTCTGAAGTTGCAGGAGGGCATGACTCATATGTTGCTGAATATGAGGTATTGACTGCATCTGGCAGACCAATAACCCTTGAAAGTATTGGAAAGCTCATCCAGTACGAGAACAAGCCTGCAATTCTTCTCTCTTTACGTGACATTACAGACAGGAAACAGATAGAAAAGGCCCTGAGAAAAGCGTCACGGCAGATAAATCTCATGAATAGTATCACAAGACATGATATTCTAAACAAGGTTACCATCTTACTTGGTGCACTGGAAATTGCAGAGATGGAGTGCAATGATCCGGCAATTCTTTATTACTTTAACGTATTAAACGAAGCAACAAAAGCGATTCAGAAACAGATTGAATTCACCAGGCTTTACCAGGATCTTGGGATACAGGAACCTGCATGGCTGTCCCCTGCTTCAATTATCCGGGAGATGCGTGTTCCGGAAGGACTGACCCTGGATCTGGCACTTGAGGAGATTGTTATCTTCGCTGACCCGATGCTTGAGAAAGTGTTTCATAACCTTCTTGACAACTCCATACGCCATGGTGAGACTGTCTCTCACATAAGGGTATCAGGAGCAAAGGCCTCCGGTGGATATGTAATTGCCTGGGAAGACAACGGGATCGGGATCAGGGATGATGAAAAAGAAACGATATTTAAACGAGGTCATGGAAAAAACACCGGGCTTGGGCTGTTTCTTGCCAGGGAGATACTTGCCCTTACAGGGATTACGATAACAGAGACCGGAACCGAGGGGAAGGGGGCCAGGTTTGAGATAATGATTCCTAACTGGTTTTATTCTGATGCAGATGGCACTGGCACAGATACCGGCACAAAACTGCATTAACAGTAGCGATATAATTTGCAACCATACCCCGGAATATCCTGTGTTAAGTTCTGTTCATTCCAGGCAGATAAACAATGCATGATAATAATTCAGGAATAACATGCAGGAACCATGAAGGTGAATACCATTACTGATGAAAGAAAGGTTCGAAGACAGATTGCTGTAATAGGCGGATCCAGGGCAGAAGGACGGGACCTGGTAATTGCAGAACGAGTCGGTATGCTTCTTGCAAAAGAAGATGCAATACTTCTTTCCGGGGGGAGAGGCGGAGTCATGGAGGCATCATGTCGTGGTGCCAGTAATGCCGGAGGCATAGTGGCCGGTATCGTTCCAGGGTCGGAAGGAAACCCTTACCTGACAATAATAATTAAGACCAGGATGGATAATGCACGTAATGTAATCCTTGCAGGATCCGCTGATGCAGTAATTGCTATCGGCGGAGAATACGGGACACTTTCAGAGATTGCATACGCAATATTGCTTGGAATACCAGTATTTGGAATCCACACATGGGATATTCCAGG
>JAAYPD010000436.1 GCA_012520015.1 Methanomicrobiales archaeon | reverse complement strand
CTGAATCAGATGGGGTTGGATCAGGTGGTCCGTTTCTCATCTTAATCGGAGCACTTCTATTTGGTTTTCTGGTCATCTGGGTTTTTATCAAGGGAATTCTGCGACGAAGAGATGTAACATATGTCATACACGAGAGGGGTATCGAGATCATCCCATCCGAACTTCAGAGATCTCTTGACACCTGGATAGCGACAATTTCCCGTATCCTGTTCTGGATAACATGGAAAGGGGGACAATGGTCAGCGTGGGCACCCTGTACTCCCTGGAGATCAATACGGAAGATTATTTTTGATAACACCAGGAAGGAGATCTTCATCGCTGGAGGGAACTGGGATATCAGGCTTGTATGTCCGGCAGATCTATATCCTGCTGCAGTTTCAGTCATCAAGGACCGAGGACCCAAACGCGCAAAGGTCATTATTAAGGAATAGTCAGAACAATGCACATGTATTATCCTGAATCCACGTATAAACCATCCATATATCAGAAATATTCTGTATCGTCCTGCAACCCCTTAAAATTGTATCAGATGAAAAAACCATGGCTAAAATTACCGGTTCATTTCAGTTCAGGATCAATTGGGCAACCTTCAGGTATTTAGGTGTCTGTGCAGTAGCCCTTGGAGGTGCCCTTTTTGGACAGTTTGTGCTTGGGGATTTTAATTCGGGCCTAATCCTTGCGTTTGGAGGATATATTGTCGCACGTGTTCTTCTCTGGATTTATTATAAGGAATGAAAAAGATAGGGACAATTAAAGTCCACAAACAAAACCTGATCAATTTCTGCTGCGAAAAAAATGAATACTCAAATTTTTGGAGAGTCATTTGTGAAAACGTCGATTATCTTTCCCACACCCTCCTGGACGGTGGTTTTTAGATCTTCTACCCTTTCTATCGTAGTTTTTGTGCCCAGCGCTGTTCGGAACAGATCTTCCATGGTATTTTTGACCGTACTCTCGATGGTATCAAGTGAAAAGGACATCTCATGACTAAATGAAAAAGCATTCTCGAGAAACATCATCTTATAGTGCCCGGTGCCGGTAGTGATTATCATCATCTCACCGGTTTTCAGGAATGTAAGAACAGTACTGATAATATCTGTATTCTCTACAATAACCGGAATACTAATCTGCCCACTGGATTTCGCAGGAATGGTAATTGTTTCATAGTTGCCGTTACCAATCTCCTTTATTGCATTTTCGTCCTTATACGATACAATAATATCAATGTCTGATACCTGGACCTCCATAGAATTTGGATTATAAATCTGGATATCAGCACGCCATGTCATCTTTTGAAGGCTGACATTCGTAATGGAAATTTTCTGGACGGTAATTTCCGGGTTCTGCACGGATATACAGCCGGTACATGTCAATAAAATAATTAGTAGTAACAGTAATCCAACGGTCTGTGGCAGATATCCTTTTTTCATATGAAAATACTCACATGGTAATTATAAAAATATTTCCCATATGTTTATCAGAAGATTATTGCAATAATCCCATTATATATGGCGGTTGAAATAATTTAATGCAAACAGAATGTAATGACACTCCCATCTGTCCCATCAGATTACCTTATTTTTCTTACCGGACAAAAACCAGTATTCGTCAGGTTCAACTAAAAAAAGCCCTCGCGATAGACCGGAAACTCATCCTGCTCTACTGGAAGATCGTAAAAGTCCAATGTTCACCGATAACAAAACATCCTGCAAAACGCATGAGTTTTGTGTTTCAGGCGAAGAAAATCCCCAAATTTTGTGCAAAAATAAAATGTATTATCTGAATTTAAAACAGGAAAGTTTTTACATTTTACCCTTCATTCACGTGAACACATAACGAAATTTTTTTAATTTTCTTTATTTCTTAAATTTATGAAAAATCTTTCCACCGAATCCTTATTCACCGTTACATGTCAATATATATACATAACGAAACTGATTGATCATGGTGGCCATAGTTTACCAGACGGACAAATGCTCAGGGATCACTTATGGGTGAAATAATCGGGGGCCGGCGAAATATGCTCTTAGGGATTTTGAAGGAACAGCAACAGATTTCAGGCAGGCCATCCGGTGTCATCCCGGAGAGATTATACCAAGGCGCAATTTCTGTGAGGTTCTTCTCCGTCCTGTGGATGATGAGGTCCACGGTGCTTATGGGGATCTTCTGATCCGGTTCTGGAATACGGCATTTTCTCATGAAGAGGAGGAGCAGTCACAGAGAACACCGGTTTCCAGACGCAATCCCTGAACCGTGACCGGGTATATGGACGAGTACTGGTGATGACAATTTCGTGTGTGTTCTGACAGGAGGTGATGATCATGGATATTTTTGGATTCTGGCTGCATCAGGCCTTAGGTCTGCATCTGCAGGAAGAGAAGGAGCGGGAAGAGAAGGAAAGAAAGAAGCGAGAGGAAGCAAAGGAGAAGATGAGGTTTTTTGACAACGAATGAAGAGATTATTGACGGAAATACTGTGGAACAATACACATCGTCCCCTGAATCTGAAGCAGGGCTGAAGCTCTCCAGGTGAACACAGATGAAGAGGACAGGCCTGATTTCGCCGTTATTCTGGACCGGTCAGGTTCCATGGAGTCCATCTGTGATGATGCCATCGGATCATTAATGCATTTCTCAAAGCCAGGAAGGGGAGTGCTCCGAATTCACTCATGGGTGTTATCCTTTTTGATCATGAGTACCGGGCCAGGGAATCGGGTGTGCCGGTTCCTGAAGTTAAACCTTTGACTAACAAATCATTTATCCCCCGGGGGAATACGGCTATCCTGGATGCAATCGGGAAGATGATCCGGACGATTGAGAAGCGGGCACATGAGGGTGAGGAGGTGATGGTTGTTATTCTCACCGATGGTCATGAGAATGCTTTGGTTGAGTAGAGGTTGGAACAGATACGATCCCTAATTATGGATAAAGAGGCAGCGTACTCTGGATTTTGTGTAATGGCCTGACAAAAATCTGATAATACTTGTTGAGAGATTTGTGTTAATATTTATGTACTAAATATTTATATGAATTAGTAGATTAATATTAATCATGGTCGAAAAACCGAGATCTAATACTCATAACTTGTCAAGATCCAGATTATGCTTATTTTCAAATTGAGGAAGGAAAGGATATTACAAAAAATGGCCACAATAAAGCGGGAAATCAACAATATTGTTGTCATCAATGTAGCAAATATTTCATTGAAACACGCAATACTCCTCTATATCATTCTCGTTTACCTCGTTCTGAATTGCTGATAATTGCAAAACATGCTTTAGAGAAAACATCGATTCGAGGAGTATCCAGGGTGATTAATCATCACAGGGATACAATTTCCATGTATTATCACCTCATCAGTGAACATGCAGAAAACCTCAATGATCATTACATCCGAGATATTCCCGCAATTGAATGTGAAATGGATGAGATTTGGGGTTTTATCCAAAAAAACGAAAATCTTCAAATGAGTGATCCGTAAGAATATGGAGATTGTTGGACATATACCGGTTTTAAAAGAAAATCAGGGTTATTTATAACATTCCAGACAGGAAAGAGGATTGAAAGGACCTGCGCAGATATGTTGAATCTATTTTTTGACCTAATGAACCTCCCAACACCAAATG
>JAAYPD010000435.1 GCA_012520015.1 Methanomicrobiales archaeon | reverse complement strand
TTATATGCAATTCCTCTGACCAGACCATTCGATTACCATTAAAGCCCAGGATTGTGACTTATATTATGCCCATTATTGTGAAAGCTGAACTGATATGCGAATATCACACCATTTCCAATCAATAATGCTGCATTTATTAAATCAGCACACAGGCTCTGTTGATTCCTGATATCTGCATGTTTCATTCTTTCATCCACCCAAAGGGCTGACATGTGAAGCATGCTATGTGAGGCCTGATCAACAGAATATAATCTTTTTTGATCAGTATATAGAGTTATTTTTTCAAATTAATTAGGCATTGAATTACTCAATATTCTTCGGATTAATTATTTTTCTCAAACTATGGATCTGTGTTTAATTTATAGAGATTTAATTAAATTATCAACAAATAGGAGATTAAAATTAAATATATTATTTATATTTTAAGCACTTTTATTAGGCACAAAAAAATTTGAAAATTAATGGATATTATTTAATTCACATTCGAAATTAATAAAAACGATCAACCCCCATTTATGGGCATTCATGAAAAAAAATTCAAAATCAATACTGTAAAAATTCACTGGTTTTTTTCAGTCTCCTTTTAGTGGAGGAATCCCGCCAAAATATGAGAGGATCGCTTTTTGGGTTTTTGTAAAACGGTAAGGGAATATCAAAGGCTGGTAGGATTTTATAACATGTACAGGTCTTAACACAGTAAGCAGGGCTTCAAATGAAGTAACTTCAGGAATCTGGGCAGATATCAACCGGTTCGCGATAAGTTCCCTTATAAGAACTGCGAGGAAACAGATGAAAAAAATTCCTTTTCTGATTCGTTCAATCCTGTATCCTTTAAAGTCCCGTTCCAGTTCAGAGATGAAAGAACTCATCTGCTGTTCAAGGTTTCCTCTCATGTCAGCAAGAGTAAAACATTCTTCCCATGTAAAGTCACCGCGGTAAAGGACACAGGAACGCCCAAGTCTTTTGTTTGCCTGGTGGACTTCTTCCTGGTCAGTTCTTATTGAAGGAACTTCTTTTGAATCATCGATTATGAAATATTTCCGAAATGATCCTGCGCTTTCATTAAGAAGCTCATCAACCGTGCCAGGATAATTTTTCGTCTCCTGAACCAGATCCCGGATATTTTGTAGGTTTTTATGAAATGCAAGCCTGTCTGCCTGTTCCCTCCTTATATCATGAAGGATATATCCATGAACATTGTTCTTGCCGTACGAGATGGAAAGAGGCCGGATATAACAGGCTTCTCCCTTGTAATACCTGATATTTGCAGGATGTTCCATCTGTTCTCCCCTGGATGAGATATGAGAAGAGACCGGGCCATAGGATACGTCGGTCCTCGTGATAAATGAGCATCCGGCATTTACAATCCTGAGCATCAGGGAAGGAGACAGGTAGTCCCAGTGAGGAACAATGATACCTTCAGGTATTTTTCCTGATGAGATCTGGTCAATTGTGTCTTCTATCACCGCATGTTGAAATTGGAATGCATCAAAACCTGCCAGGATCTGTTTATCCGGATCATAATGGATACGAACCCCAAGTTCCCGCTCAAGGATATCCTCTGAAAAAAGGCCACTCCCTTTCTCTTTCATAAGTTCTGCGATATCATGCAGCCTGAGCGTAAAAAGGAACCGTTTATTGGAGAGGTCATTAATAGAGGCAAACATCCTGGAGAATACTTCAGCCACCGGCCGGTCAGATATCTTCTGAAGGACCTGAAGCAGGTCAGATTCATTAAAATCAGCTCCTGGGATCAACTTGGACAGATAGGTACTTTCAAGCCAGGTTGAAAGGTTTGCCGGCGGACAGGGATTAATCAGCCGGTTTATAGTGAGAAGGATGACGGTGGCTGTTTCATCAGGAGAACATGAAGTGAGAAGGGACTCCATTATCTTATGAGTCTTAATTGCCCAGTACGCAGGAATATACTCGCCAATATCGTAAATCTGCCCTACCTTTCCGCCTCTGTCCTTTTTAACCGGCTCACCGTCAACATTTTTCCCCAGGTATTTTGTCTTCTGTCGCCATTTTCCAGTATCAGGATCATAATATGGGGTTACCTCGTAGAGGTACTCATGCCCTTTAATTGTTTTTTTTCTGATGAAAGATTTCATAAGTCCTGTGAATAGGGGTTACCCTTTTAAAGAGAGTTAGGCACTAAATAATTTTCTCCCGGAATAATTTTCTCTGACACTCAAAATTTCCAATAATATTGAGTATTCGGGTGGCTAACATTTTTATGAAATATATTTATCCTCTAACTTTTTAAACAATTGTGAAGAGATGTCCATTAATAACATTGACATTAAGCAGGTAGATGAATACGAAGCAGATATCCTCGAAGACAGGGAAGAAGCATATTTCACTACAAAGATGGAAGGGACCTGGCAATATGACGAGTCCGGTCCTCAGTTTACTGCAGATACGAAGACCAGCCAGGGTTTTGTCACTTTATCTTTGTCACACCCGAACTTCTCCGGTCCTGGTAAATTTCCAAGTCCGATGTCATATGGTCTGTTCTGGATTGCAGGTTGTGTCAGTTCCACCTTCATGACTGCGGCAGAGAAGAGAAATATCAAAGTAAAATCGTTGAAAACAAAAATTGAGGCTGATCTTAATTATTTAAAACAGTTTGACCTGGAAGACGAACCCCTTGTAGGGGAGTACAGGATAAACTTTGATGTTGAAACCGATGCATCAGATGCAGATATTGAGATGCTTCGAAAGGCTGCACTTGATGGATGCCTGGCAATGTACACAATTCAGAATATTGTTCCTCTTAACCTGACAGTTACACGAAAATAGGTGTTTTCATGAACGAAGGAGAAAATATATTAGAGAGTTCAAAAGGGCCTATTGTTCTTGGAATAATTATAGGCGTTCTTGCCGCAATTATCCAGGGACTGACCATTTCTGCTGGAGGGCCTGAAGCATATGGTTTTTGTGCACTCTGTCATACCCGTGACCTGGTTAACGGAATCCTGAATATATTGTTAGGCACAAACTTAGGTCTTGCAGCCCTGTCAAAAACCGCTATTCTTCCGGTATTGACCATGATTGGTGTGCTTATCGGCGGAGTCATTGCCGCAAAAATGAGCAGGGAGTTCAGGATTAAACATGCACAGATAAAAGATATTCTGGTTTATTTCATCGGCGGAGTGCTTCTTATGCAATTTGGCCTTCTGTTTGGTGCCTGCCCGTACCGGGCCGCATTACGGGTAGGTTATGGTGATTTTGTCGCTGTTTTTGGAATAATCGGAATATTGGCCGGAGTATGGCTGGCTCTTATTATGATAACCAGATCTTTTAAAGGGGGCAATTAATGGCAGCAGGATGGATTTCCATGGAACTTTCACTGATTCTTGTTCCATTCATTACCCTGGTATCTGGTTGTATCATCGGATACTTTGCCCAGAAAACCGGCTTTTGTGCTATCGGAGGATTTCGTGACTATATCATGTTCAGGCATACCCGGCTGCTGAATGGGTTTATTGCCATGATAATAAGTGCCGCGGTGGCATTTTTTATCTTCAACATGATTACCCCCATGGCATTTGAGAATTTTCCCTGGATGATGACAAAAGGATTATTATCAGCAGTTCCAGGAGCACCTGCAGATCTCTCCCAGGTGGCATATATCATCCTGGCCCTGATTGGCGGTGTCGGGATGGGAGTTATCGGCGTATATGTCGGTGGCTGTCCACTTAGACAATTTGTCATGACTGCTGAAGGGAGTATGAAATCGCTCTGGTTTGTTATAGGTATGGTTGTTGGAAGTGTCATATTCTACCTTGTCACTTCAGGATTTGTGGTAGGTCTGATGAAATCAATGGGGCTTTAACATGGTTCAGAAAAAACTTGATATTAAAGGCGTTGTATGCCCGTTTTGTGTATTGAATGTGAAAACCGCGCTTGATGAGATGAATGCCGGAGACGAACTTATCGTTGTGAGTGATCATCCTCCTGCAGCAAAGGATTCAATCCCTGCATTTGCCCGGATGAACGGATTTCAATGTTCAGTTCAGTCAACTGAATCCGGGCTCTGGGAATTATCCATAAAAAAATAATTTTTGGCGATCGAGTGAAGACACAGGATCCATTACACCCATCAACAAAAGTTCTGCTATCAAGTCACATCTCAAAAGAACGGTTACAATGGCTTCAGATGGTATTACCGTCACAAAAAGTCCAATCTGATTCAGCCTCTCTTGTTTCTTTTTTTCTTTGTGGAGATGCCCTGTATAGCCTGACACATCCAGAAACAGTTCCCATATGGAAGGAACTGATAAAAGAGCCCGGTGTCCGTATAGTTGCTGACTATGAAGATCTTGTTGATATGGGCCTTATCAAAGGAGTTGAAAGATCAGGGCTGGCACAGAAAGGAAGCCTGAATACTCTGTTTATTAACAAAGAGAATGCCCACGTCTCTTCAGCAGGATTTCTGCATCTTTATAGCCCGTATATGCATCGTCATACCGAAAAATTCCTGGCACTTCTTGATGATGCAGTCTCATTATCCATTCCGGTATCAGTTATTTTATATCTTGACGCAGTCCACCTTTGCCATTCTAATCAGGTGACTACTGAATTTGAAAATATCGAACAGGGTCTGGATAAGGTTCAACAGAAATCACTTGAAAGCGGGCTTCCTTTTATTATCACTGCATGTCAGAGATGCAGCCAGGCACGAGGATACATGCACCCCGGGACTGAAGAAGATAATGCTGCACCCTGTTTCCGAAATGGTGTCTGGATTTCTGGGTTATCACAGTTGATTCCTCTCTTCTCCTCAGCTGAAATCGTCCTCCATGCAGACTGCATAAACATTGCCGGCAATGGAAATGAAGTTTATATCCTGGTAGTTACCGGTACACCGTATGGAACTGAACATGCTTTTGGTGCGATATCCTTCGCCGTGGCACTGTCAGGAAAAAATATACCAACTTATGTGATTTTCGCTGAAGATGGGGCATATTGTTATATTCCAGCTCCTGACAGCCGGTTCTGTAACACTGTAAGGGATATACAAAGTGTCATTATGGCTACTGCAACTCCGGGGTTACTTGAATATGGCGTCTTTGAATGTTCTTTATCAGAGAGAGGAATTATTGCTGATAATGAGGTACCGGAGTTTCAGGTGTTCAGGCCTTATGACATTGCATTACTTATGAAGAAATTAATAACCGGAGGATTTAATGTCAGAACACTTATTTGGTAATAATAGCCAGTTCATGGATTTGCGAAATGAAACATGCACAAATCTTTCAATTCAGTTTTCTCTTCTTGTGAAACGGATGAAAGAAGGTGAAATCCAAAAGATAATGCTTACCCGCAAACAATATTCGCAAATTGAAGGAATACCACCACGCTTAAAACTCTTTATGAAAAAAGAGGAATCAGGTAATGATTATCTGATAACAATATCATCATGCGATACCTGATTTAAAATGAAGAGGCTGTGGTAAACCACTTTCTTTAATTTTGATGCTTTTATTTATCAAATCCGGTATTATTGTTTTGCTTCCATCTCATCCCGGATTTCATCTTCATGAATAACAACATTCCATTTTTCTCCGGTCAGGCAGTAACCCCGCTTATCTCTAACAAGGACCGGATATGAAGAAATATCCTCAGGGATAGGCTGGGTATCCATACGCTTAAAGTTTACAAGATCTTCTGGCCGGAGTCCGATAACATCACAAAGAGCTCTTAAATCATTAAGCCACCTGAGAAGATCCCTGACATCAATAGTATCCCATTTCATGATCTGGTACAAAAGCATGTACGTGTCACGTTCCCTTGTGATGTGCCTGACCCCGCTGTCTTCCTTGAAATAAAACTCATGGAAATATTTAATATCCTTTATCTGCTGGGCAATGTCAAAAAGAACATTCCGGTTCTCATTAAGGATTTTTATTACCTCATTATCGCCGACTTTTTTTGTAAGATCCCGTAAATTTTTAGAGATATCCTTTAGATCATCTACATATTCGTCAAGTTCACGGAGAGCATCTATGTATTTTTCCTCCAGGTTGACACCAAAGAAGGCCTCCATATGTTCAGACATATCTGCCATGCAATAGAGGTCAGACCAATAGACAATAAATATATCGGGTTAACTGGTTAGGCACTTTTAAGTCTCATCATTGTGGTTAATTGGCTTTTCCCTATCCTCTTATGTATTCAAAGCCCACATGAATGATCCTAATGGATGTAGATCCCCGTTTATATTCCCGTGGCGGCATCATCACGGAGCGTGACCCTGAGCGGTGCATTATCCGTCTCAGAATTCCTGCCGGTATGCTGACTCCTGAACAGACCATCGGTATTGGAAAGATTGCCAGAACTTATGGTGATGGACGGGTTCACCTTACTGTTCGGCAGACCATAGAGATCCCAGGCGTTGATCCAGGCCGGATTGTCCCAATGCTGACTGCATTAAAAGAAAATGGTACACCTCTTGGTTCGGAACGGGAAGAGGTGGTGAATGTTACTGCCTGCATGGGAACTGATCACTGTAAATACGCAAATATTGACTCACTTGCTCTTGCAAAACAGATAGATGAACGCTTTTTTGGTAAGGAGATGCCAGTTAAGGTGCGAATTGCTGTTTCAGCCTGTCCAAACGGTTGCGCAAGTGAGCGGATGAATGAGATTGGAATTACCGGTATAAGGGAACCATTACGGGATCAGGATGAATGCACCGGGTGTGGGACCTGTCAGAAATACTGCCGGGAAAATGCAATCATCATCAGGAGAGGGAAAGTTGTCCTTGATAAAAGATTATGCGTGGAATGTGGCATGTGCGTAATGCCATGTCCGTTTGACGTCTTAAGAGGGAGCGAACCCAGGTTCAGAATCACCGTCGGAGGAAGAAGAGGGCGGCATCCAAATGTAGGACGTGAGCTGGTTACTGTATCAGACCAGGAAAAAGTCCTGGAGATCGTTGGAAAAATTGTCAAATGGACATATGAACTTGCTTCAAGTGATGTTCTCCTCTCCGAGCAGCTTGATGAACTTGAATTTAATGAGTTTAAGAAGGAGATTAGAAACGAGTACAGTGAGAAACGGATCTGGCCAGAGGAAGAGTCTGAAAATCCGGATTATCTCTGAAAATTTTTTTATCTCACAAAGGGGATGTATAGCTATGGCGAAATGGCAATGTCTGGAATGTGCATACATGTATGTTCCTGAAAAAGGAGACAAATCCCAGAATATTCTTCCAGGAACACCTTTTGAAAAACTTCCAAAAACCTGGAGATGTCCGGAGTGTAAAGTCTCTATCCAGAAGCAAGGAGTTTTCGTCCACCGGGACTGATTATTGGCAGGCGCATGTCAAATCCTCTCCAATTCTTCATTTTTTATATGTGATCATTTAAGAAATGGTTGACTTGTTGATACAGTAAATCGCTTTTATAATGTGGCATGAATTTCATTTATTTATCAAAAACTGGTTCTAAAAATAGAAAAAATCCAACAATGAATTCATCCGGCCGGTTTATTGATTTCACTGTTTCAGAAAAATGCAGGACAATGGAATTTCATATTTAACACGACGAAGTTAAATAACTTTAGTATATTGTTGGTGATTTTTATGCTCATCATATATAAATAATTTTATTTTTTTAAGATAATTCCACTCCTAATCACATGTTATTGCGCCTTTGGATAACCGGCACTTTTTCAGAAATTTTGTTTTTGTGCCTAATTTTTAGGTACGATGATATTGAGTGTAATTGTGATTTGAATAAGTTAGGCATGTGATAAATGGCTATTATGTAGCTATTTTCGAATCTCTGTCTTTAATTTCTAACAGATCGATAGGCATAAAATAATTTTGCCTAATCCGTTTCATCACTTACCCGAAAACTCTCTACTCTTTTTTTATTTATTTGTGCCCAACTTATCCGGGCATATCGGCACGTTTAAATATTGCAGTCTGTTTTTCTCTCATAAAAAGCTCAATGTGAATCCAAATCCTTTATTATCCTCACGATGACCGTTACTTGTTCGGTTGACAAGTGGTACCTGTTCGGGTCAGGACCATGGATGGAAACCTGAATGGTGGGATGCTCCCGATCATCCCATCACCAGTCTTCTCATATAAACCATTGGTGTATGCTGATCCCCTACGTTTGTGCCATTAGAATCTGTTTATCCAGGTTCGTGTAACCGTCTTTCATCGGAAAGATAATGCTTCTGATGATTCCTGAATCCTGTGAAGGATTTTAGGAAACGGAGGAGATGAATGACAAAGAAGATAACCGTGAATCTTATCACCTGTCGCACCATCCAGCAGGGAGTTGCAATGGAGACAGGAAAGACTTCCCAGAAGTACTATGACGCTGTTTCTATTATTCACATGCATGAGGATGATATGAAAAAAGCTGGAATCATGGCAAATACCAATGTCCGTGTAACCAGCAAGGATGGCAGCATCGTGGTAAAAGCAGTCCGGACCCGTGAAGACCTTGTTCCAGGACTTGCACATATCCCAATGGGACCCTGGGCAAATGCAATCGTTTCTGCATATACCTATTCTACCGGTGAACCATGTTTCAAAGGATTTGATGTTGAGATTGAACCTGCTGAAAATGAGAAGGTGATGGGAGCAGTTGAACTTGTCCAGACTCTCTGTTATGGAGAAGAAAGAAAACCACCGGCAAGGGAGTAATAAATGACCAAAGTAGTTACCGATGTTACCTGTCCGTTTTGTGGAACACTCTGTGATGATCTTGAGATCACGGTGTCCGATGATGGCAAGGAAATTATAGATTGTCAGAATGCCTGCGCTATTGGTTCAGAAAAGTTCCTTCATGTCAGCAAGGAAGGCAGGGTAACCCGTCCAAGAAAACGCCAGCCTGACGGTTCCTATAAAGAGATCTCATATGATGAAGCCATTGAATATACCGCACAGATGCTTGCAAAAGCCAAAAAGACCCTCTGGTACGGATGGGCATCTACAAGCTGTGAGGCAATGGCTATCGGTCACAAGGTTGCAGAAAAAGCAGGAACAATCGTTGATAACTGTGCAACCGTCTGTCACGGTTCCTCTCTGCTTGCAATTCAGGATGTAGGTGTTCCAAGCTGTACACTTGGAGAGATCAAGAACCGAGCAGACCGGATTGTATTCTGGGGCTGTAATCCGGCTCATGCCCACCCACGTCACATGTCCAGGTACTCTATCTTCCCACGTGGTTTCTTTACAACCAAGGGTCATAAGGGAAGAAAGATCATCTGTGTTGACTGCCGGTACACTGATACTGCAAAATGTGCTGACGAATTCATCCAGATTGAACAGGGTTATGACTATGAACTCCTTGATGCATTCAGAACTGTGGCACGTGGAGAGCCAATTCCGGACGTTGTTGGCGGAGTTCCAAAAGAAAAGATCATATCCGCAGTCAACACCCTTAAGGAAGGCCGTTTCGGTGTTATCTTCTTCGGAATGGGTCTGACCCACACACTTGGCAGAAACCACAATATCGATATTGCAATCAACCTTACCCGTGACCTGAACGACTTCACCAAGTTTTCCATCATTGCAATGAGAGGACACTGGAACGTTACTGGTTCAGGACAGGTTCTCTCATGGCAGTATGGTTTCCCGTACTGTGTTGACCTTACCCGCCGGACCCATGCCAGGTACAATCCTGGTGAGACCTCATCTGTTGACCTGCTTCGGAGAAAGGAGGTTGATGCCTGTATCTGTATCGCATCTGATATCGGTGCACACTTCCCGATTGAAGCAACAAGACACATGGCCCAGATTCCATCGGTCTGTATTGACCCGCATATCAACCTGACAACCGAGATTTCAGACGTCCACATCCCGGTCGCCCTTGTGGGAGTCGAGGTTGAGGGATGTGCATACCGTATGGACAATGTCCCGATTGCATGCAGGAAAGTAATTGATCCACCTGAGGGAATGCTTACCGACGAAGAGCTTCTTGAGAAGGTATATGACAGGCTCTGCGATATCATGGGGGATGCATAAATGAGTGAAATTCTTATCAAAAATGGCCATGTCTTTGATGTAGTCACTGGCATAAAAGGAGACAAGGCTGATATCGCCATCAAGGATGGCAAAATTGTTGACAAGGTCTCATCCAAGGCAAAGACCATAGATGCATCCGGAAAGACTGTCATGGCCGGTGCACTTGATATCCACGCTCACGTTGCAGGACCAAAAGTAAACCTTGGCCGCTGGTTCAGACCTGAAGACAAGATGATCCGTGGTGAAATGCGTGGCGGTATTGTCAAGGAGACCACCAGGATGGAACAGGGTTTCTCAATTCCGTCAGTGTTCAGAACAGGGTACTCATATGCCCGTATGGGATACGGTTTTGCCATGGAAGCCGCGATGCCCCCGCTTTATGCAAGGCATGTCCATGAAGAGATAAAAGACACTCCGATTGTGGACGAAGCTGCTCTTCCTGTGTTTGGCAACAACTGGTTCGTATTTGAATACTTAAAGGAACACGATGTTGAGAAGACTGCAGCCTATATCTCCTGGCTCTTAAAAGTGACCAAGGGATATGGAATCAAGATCGTCAACCCTGGTGGAACAGAAGCCTGGGGATGGGGTCTTAACTGTCTTGGTATTAATGACGAAGTTCCTTTCTTTGACATTACTCCTGGAGAGATCATCAAGGGCCTTATTGAAACCAATGAATATCTTGGTCTGCCGCATTCCATTCACATTCATGGAAACATGCTTGGAGACCCGGGCAATGCACCAACCACCATAGACACCATGAAGCTGACGGCCGGGTACAAGGCAAAGAACAAATTTGGCCGTGAACAGGTCATGCACCTGACTCACCTTCAGTTCCACTCCTATGGTGGTTCAAACTGGGGAGACTTCTGCTCTAATTCAAAGGAAGTTATGGACTATGTCAATAAACACCCTGAACTCACCTTTGACACAGGTAACGTAACTCTTGACGAAACAACGACCATGACGGCCGATGGTCCGTTCGAACACCACTTAAGTGCATTAAACCACCTGAAATGGTGTAATGTTGATGTCGAACTTGAGACCGGCTCCGGGGTTGTTCCGTTCATTTACAGCCCGAATGTGTTCCCCTGCGCAGTCCA
>JAAYPD010000434.1 GCA_012520015.1 Methanomicrobiales archaeon | reverse complement strand
TCATCCGGGTGAAATTATCAATTCTGATCTTCTGCTGGTTCCAGTCTGACAGCTGTGCACGCCAGACCTTTGCAACAGTCTCGGATCTGCCTGAGATCCGGATAATATCGCCAGGCGACAGGCGCATCTGGTTCATAGTTTCGGGATCAAGGCGGGCTTTTCCTCCCCCCTGGTCTCCAGGATATGCACTATCAACCCTGAGATACAATTCCATTACCTAACCATCATATACGCCGGGACTTAAAAGTATAGGAACCATGCGTCTTCTCGTATTTGACCCCTTTCACGGCGCTGCAGGAGACATGATATGTGGAGCCCTCCTTGGCCTTGGTGCAGACAAAGAGCAGGTCATACGAGTAATGAGTTCTGTAGTCCATAAGCCGGGTATAGAGACCGTTAACAGGTGTGGTATTGCTGCAATAAAGGTCCACACCCATGCCGGTCCTGCCCATCGCACCCTTGGGGAAGTTCTTGAGATTGTTCAAAAGGCAGATGCACCACCGGCAGTAATTGCACAGGCAGAGAGGATCTTTAACAGGATTGCTAAGGCCGAAGAGGCGGTTCATGGAACGCATCATATCCATTTTCACGAGGTGGGCGCTGATGATGCCATTGCAGATGTCATCGGATCCTGCATGGCTGTGCATCTGCTCTCTCCTGGCAGAATACTCTCCCTGCCCATTGCCCTTGGAACCGGGATGATGACCTGTGCCCATGGGACATATCCGGTCCCGGCTCCTGCAACAGCAGAGTTACTCTCGTCAGGCCGGCTTCTTGCAATGTCAGGGGAACATGCCGGAGAGCAGCTTACTCCTACCGGTGCGGCAATACTGTCCGAGATCAGTGAAGGAATCCCCAGCCTTCCTGCAGGATATATTCAAAAGACGGGGTACGGGGCAGGAAGCAGGGATGATCCTAAGTCCCCTAATGTCCTGAGGGCCTTTCTTATGGAGTGCAGTGGTATGTCAGAAGACATTGTTGACATCCTTGAGACCAATGTTGACGATGTCACCGGAGAATGTATCGGGACTACCCTTGGCAGGATGATGGAGGAAGGAGCACGGGATGCCTGTGCTATTCCTGTCCTTATGAAAAAAGGAAGACCCGGTCATCTTATCAGGGTTATCTCCCCGCTCGACCGCTCAGAAAATCTTGCAGAGATTCTTGCTCTTGAACTTGGAACACTTGGTGTAAGGGTTACCCCGGCTGTTCACCGGCTTATTGCCGAACGAAAGATTCAAAATATCCAGGTTCAGGTTAATGGAGATGAGATCCTGTTCCCGGTAAAACTGGGGTTCATCGGTGACACCTGTTATCTTGTAAAACCTGAATACGCATTTGCAGAGGAGTATGCAAGGAGTAACAATATTCCGGTAAGGGAGGTTCTTCACATGATAACTGAAGCTGGAATGAGATTAATCAGGTCAGGTGGGAAGAATTGAAACTGACAGGAGTATCATCGGGGAATAAGGAGCTGGATTGTCTTATTGGAACCGGTTATCCACGCCGGATGATGACACAGATTTATGGCGAGCCTGGCTCAGGTAAGTCCACTTTATGCCTGATGGCAGCAGTTACAGTCCTTAGGCAGGGCGAAACGGTGGTATATTTTGATACCGAGAGTTTTTCAGTCGACCGGTTCAGCCAGATTGCTGGTGATGAAGCAGAGGCTCTTGCTGATCGGCTGATCCTTTATGAACCTGCTGATTTTGACCAGCAGGGGATGATGATACTTGAGTCTGAAGAGGTGATAAAAGAGAATAATACCGGGCTCATCATCCTGGACTCTGCAACAGGGCTTTACAGAACTGAACTTGAACATATCCAGGAGACTCTTCAGAGATTTAACCGCCAGATGACCATACTGCTTGGGTACGCAAAACGGTATAACATACCTGTTCTGATCTCTAACCAGGTATACATGGATATCAGCAAGGGTGATTTCGCCCCGCTTGGTGGCACCGGCCTTTACCATCTATGTAAAGTAATTCTTCAGATGGAGCGCCGGGACAATACCAGGAGGATTCGTGTCGTCAAGCATCATGCACAACCTGAAGGATCATACATAGATGTCGTCCTCGTCCATGACGGGATCAGGTTAGCTGATGATGACCAGGAAGACAACTGGACAGGGAAGCCATAAGCCCTTATAAAACCCATCTTTCAGAAGATATCTGAGCGATGGAGAAGAAATGATCCGAACAGTTCTAATTACTGTCACATTTTTAATGCTGCTCTGCTCGTGCACAGTGCCCGGAGCTTCTGTCATATTTCCCCCTGAATCAGGGACTTATGCAGGGGATTATGTCCTTATACAGGAACCTGGGCGATATACACTTGAGAACAATATCACTCATGAATACCCGGCCTGAGTGATAATCATGTCCTCTTCGGTGATCCTTGACGGACAGGGACGTCATATCAGCCCTGCAATGACTGGTGATCCCTCGGTTGGAATCTGGGTCACTCTTCAGGACTCTGCAGGAAACCTGGTCACCGGCGTCCGTATACAGAACCTTTCCATAGAAAATGAGGTGACTGGAATCTATATTGAAGGAGCCGACTCTTCCGAGTTCCCCTGGGGGAGGGATCGTTCTTCTGAAAGGGCAGCTTCTGATGCGCTGTTGTCTGACCGGGAGATAAAATGCAGTGGTGTTACGATAACCGGTACAAGGATAGGGATCACGTCAAAGGATCTTAAAAGTCCGGTTGTCTGGCAGTCTGTGATAAGAGAGAATGAAAAGGGCATCCTCATTTCAGGTGGCTCTCCTGATATCAGGGATCTTATCATTGCAGAGAATACCGGTTCAGGCATTCACCTGGTTAAAACCGAGGGAGGAACTATTACCGGGTGCAGGATCGAGGCAAATCATGGAGCCGGTATTCACCTGGATCATGCGGCCGGGACAGAGATATGGAATAATGTCCTTGACAACCAGGTAAATATCAGGAATACGGCCAGTGAGAAGGTCGCCCTCTACAGGGAGCTGGTTAACCAGACAAATATCATAAATGGTCCAAGGACTGGTGGGAACCTCTGGGCACAGGGAGGTGCTCCGGTTTATTCATCCCACAAGATCCCTGATGCAGATCAAGATGGCATCGGCGATATTCCATACATCGAGTCCGGCCTCATCGATCAGTACCCGCTAATTCCTGCCGGGACTGGTTTTTCATTGCAGAAACAGGCTGTCCCCGAACCTGCCAGGATTGTAACACCAGCCCCGGTCTCTACACCTTTTTCCCTTATCACCGGAATACATGCAGTTATTACCGGAGACTCCATCCCGACGGAGATGAAGGCCGGCAGCTCATACAAGGTAAATATCACCCTGCTTAATGACGGCTCGGAAAACTGGCTTGATCTGCATGCAGTGGGTATCAGGGCAATTGGGGACACAGCCTTATGGGGCCCTGAGTGGATGCCTGTTCCTCCAGGGATTAATTCCAAGCAGGCATATACTGTGAACTTCGAGATTAATGCCCCAAAAATCCCGGGAACTTATGAACTCTCCTACCAGGCTGTAAGGGAAGGACAAGGCGTCTCGGTCACGTTTGGAAGACCACACAAAAAGGCGGTGACAGTTCGATAGATAAGAGAG
>JAAYPD010000433.1 GCA_012520015.1 Methanomicrobiales archaeon | reverse complement strand
ATAAAAACCACACTTTCTTCCCTTTTTTTTGTTAAAAAACTCGTATCGATTTCAGAACCTTTATCTACATTTTCTAACAACCTTTGTTCAGTCGATTTTAATCGATCAGGCTGGTGCGACAAATATGGCATTTGCAGTTCATGTAAACATGGAACGCTGTACCGGCTGCAACAATTGTGTGGTAGCATGTCCAGTGAATGCACTGGAGTTATTCACGGTTAACCCGGTGAGCACAGATAAGATCTACAAAGTCATCAATGGCGTTGCAATTACCCTTGATGTAAAGTACGAACTATGTGCAGGCTGTGGCATCTGTGTTGATGCATGCCCATATGATGTGATTCAGCTCTCCGGTCAACCACCACAGGCTGTTGCAGCCTTCTGAGTGCGGAGTTCAGTTAAGCGTTTCAGGAACAGAATTCGTGAACAACCGAGGTATCTTAATGTCTACACTGTTTCCAAAGTATTCCAAGACCTCTGACGGGTCTAAGGTTATCATGGAGCAGAGGCTTCTCCAGCAGGTAAACAACCTCATCCTTGACAATGATATTTGTACCGGATGTGGTATCTGTGCTGAAGTCTGTCCCGAAGAGGCAATTTTAGTAGGGGCGGTCGGAGGAGTCAGAAGAGGACTTGTTGATGACGCAGCAAGCATTCATGTCGACGAGACAAAATGTTCATACTGTGGTGTCTGTGTTATCCTTTGTCCATTCTCAGCTCTTGCTCTGAAAATTGATGGCGAAGAACGTCTGCCGATCCTTGAAAAGGAAGGATTCCCAACCTATGACAAGGGAACGGCAATTGACCAGGACAAATGTGTCAGGTGCAACATCTGTGATGATGTCTGTCCACGTGATGCAATTGACCGTGATGTCCCCCTGTTTGAAGGGCAGGACAAGGAAGGCCTTGCAAAAGGGCAGGCCGTCGAACTCAAGATCGAATTTGTCGTTGATGATGATAAGTGTACCAAGTGTGGTATCTGTGGCAACCTGTGTGAAGCCATTAACGTTCTCCACAAGCCATTCAGCCCTGAGACGGGCAAGGTGGAGGGTGAAGTTATCTGGGACGAAGCATACTGTGATGGATGTAATGTCTGTGCAGAGGCCTGTCCGGAAGAGGCGATCAAAGTCACACGGACTGTAGTAGGACAGAAAAAACTTGGAAACGTCAATATCATCGAGGAAGACTGCTGCACATGCCAGTGGTGCGTGAAGAACTGTCCGGAAGAGGCAATTACAGTTAACAAGATCTTCGAAGGAGAGATCACCTTCCATGCAGAGAAATGTCCGGGAGGATGTTCCACCTGTGTTGATGTATGCCCGGCAAATGCCATTTATCTCCCGACACCAAAGCCTGCAAAGGATATGAAGGGACTGGTCGAGCCAAATATTGCTGTAAACGCAGATTACTGTATACTGTGCGGGGCCTGCGTTCATGCCTGTCCGGGTGAGGATATCATATATCTCCGCCGTGACAGCGTGAAGATCAAAGGCAAAGAGACTGACCTCTTTAAGAAGATCAAGGCAAAACTCTTCACTCCGCGGACTTCTAAGGTCAAAGAGCAGGCATCCCTTGCGGGTTCTGTCGAATTAAAGGTGGTAAGCCAGTAATAGAGGTGTATAATGGCTGCAAAAACATACAACATTCCAGAACTGGATACAAAACTTGCGGACCGCCGGTACCATCTTACCGATGCCAACCCTGAGTTTACACAGAAAATTCTCAAGACCAGCAGGACTATTGCAAATATGTGCTACCAGTGCGGTACATGTACCGGCTCCTGCCCGTCAGCACCAAGAAGTTCATACCGGATTCGTCTTTTCATGAGGCGATGTGTTCTTGGTCTTGAGGATGAAGCCCTGACTGACCCGGATCTCTGGCTCTGTACAACCTGCTACTCATGTACAGACAGATGTCCACGTGACATTGCTCCGACTGATGTCATAATGGCAATGAGAAATCTTGCATTTCTGCGGGACATTGTTCCAAAGAACTTCCTGCAGACCTGCCAGCTGATCTACAACTCAGGTCACGGCGTGCCAAATAATGATGTCAACCGTGCTGCCAGAACCAAGCTTGGTCTTCCTGCAGATCCGCCAACGACCCATTCGTACCCTGAATTTATCAAGGGTATCCAGAAGATTATCGATCATTATGGGCTGAAAGAGAATGCAGACCGAATTCTGAAGGGTGACTGAACGTGCACGAATATGCATTTTTCCTTGGGTGTATTGCCCCAAACAGGTACCCGGGCTGTGAAGCGTCTGCCATTAAGACCAGTGAAAAGGTCGGCATCAAGCTTCTTCCGCTCAAGGGTGCCAGCTGCTGTCCTGCTCCAGGTGCATTCGGGTCTATTGATCTGAATGTCTGGTATGCAATGGCGGCCCGTAACGTCGTCCTTGCAGAGGAGATGAAGAAAGATATTGCACTCATCTGCAATGGCTGTTACAAGTCAATCTACGAAGTAAACCATATCCTTAAGCACAACGACGAACTTCGTGACGGTGTGAACGAGGTCCTTGCCGAGATTGACATGCAGTTTAAAGGTTCCATCGATGTCTGGCACCTTGCAGAACTCTACTATGATGAGAAGATCTGCGGTCTTAAAAAGATAAGGGACAGTGTTACAACTCCGCTCAACGGTGTTAAGATCGCTGCCCATTATGGTTGTCACCTGATGAAACCACAAAAAGAGAGGCACTTTGGAGATACTGAGAACCCGATGTGGTTTGAAGAACTCATCGAAGCCCTTGGTGCAGAACCTGTCCAATACCGCAACAAGATGCAGTGCTGTGGTGCCGGTGGCGGTGTCCGTGGATATGATATTGTCCATGCTCTTGATATTACCAATGAGAAGATGATAAATGTCAGAGAGGCCGGTGCTGACGCAATCACCGAAGTCTGTCCATTCTGTCAGCTCCAGTTTGACCGTGGTCAGATAGAGATCAAGGAGAAGTTCGGTGACGTCTATAACATCCCGGTCCTGCACTACAACGAACTGCTTGGTCTTGCCCAGGGTATGAGCCCGCAGGATCTTGCACTTGACCTGCATGCAATTGACTGTACACCATTCCTGAAGAAGGTGCTTTAAGGAGGACAAAGACATGGCAGAAAATACTGAACCAAGAATCGGTGTCTTCCTGTGCCACTGTGGTACCAACATCGCTGGTTCCTTATCCATTCAGGATGTCGTTGACTATGCGAAGACACTCCCGTACGTAACAATTGCAGATCAGTACCAGTACATGTGCTCCACCCCTGGTCAGAAGAAGATAGATGACGCAATCAAGGAACACAACCTGACCGGCGTTGTTGTAGCAGCATGTTCACCCCGTCTTCATGAACCAACCTTCCGGACAGCAACGAAGGAAGGAGGATTAAATCCGTTCAGGTTCGAGATGGCAAATATCCGTGAACAGAACTCCTGGGTCCACATGCATGGAATGTGGGAAGAGGCAACCGAGAAGGCCAAAGACCAGGTACGGATGGCCGTCGCAAAAGCTGCAAAACTGGAAGACCTTATACCAAAGAGTGTTCCGGTTGAGCGTGCCGCGATGGTTGTCGGTGCCGGTGTAGGTGGTATGCAGGCAGCTCTTGATCTTGCAAGTGCCGGTATCAAGACCTACCTGATTGAGGCGACTCCCACTATCGGTGGACGTATGTCTCAGCTTGACAAGACCTTCCCGACCCTTGACTGTTCACAGTGTATTCTTACACCAAAGATGGTGGATGTTGGTCGTCACCCGAACATCGAGATGATGACTTACACCGAGGTCGAGAAAGTAGAAGGATACATCGGCAACTTCGATATCACCCTTCGAAAGAAAGCCCGTGGTGTTCTGACTCCTGATGAGGCAACCGCCAAAGGGATTGTAGGCGGTGGCTGTAATGGCTGTGGAGACTGTGCTGAAGTCTGTCCGGTAATTAAGCCAAACCCGTTCGAGATGGGAATGGCGCCAAGAAAGGCTATTTACATCTACCATGCCCAGGTCATGCCCCTGATCTATACCGTCGACTTTGACTCCTGTGTCAAGTGTAACCTTTGCGTTGATGCCTGTGGAGACAAGAAGGCGATTGATCTTGAGATGCAGGACGAGTTCATCACTGTCAAAGTAGGAACAGCGATCCTTGCAACCGGCTTTGACCTTATTCCGATCGAAGGCAAGAGAGAGTGGGGTTACAAGCAGTTTGACAATGTCATCTCCTCGCTTGAGTTTGAGCGTCTGATCTGTGCATCAGGTCCGACCGGAGGTCATCTTATCCGTCCAAGTGATGGTAAAACCCCGATGGCCGTTGGTTATGTGCTCTGTGCAGGATCCCGTGATAATACCGGCGGGGTTGCCAAGGCATACTGTTCACGGTTCTGCTGCATGTACTCGCTCAAGCATGCTCACCAGATGTATGAAAAGATACCAGGCTGTAAAGTCTATCTCTTCTACATGGATATCAGGTCATTTGGAAAAGCATACGAAGAGTTCTACTACCGTATCCAGAATGAAGGTACAAAGTTCATCCGGGGACGTGTTGCAAATGTGCTTGAGGATCCGGTGACAAAGAACCTGCACGTCTATACTGAAGATACTCTTCTTGGACGCCCGGTTGATATCGAAGTTGAAATGCTCGTCCTTGCAGCTGCTATCCAGCCAAAGGAAGGGGCAGATGTTCTTCGGAAGAAGTTTGGTGTATCCGCATCTCAGGATGGCTGGATGCTCGAAGCTCACCCGAAATTAAACCCCTGTGGTACTACTACTGCGGGAGTATTCCTTGCCGGTGTCTGTCAGGGTCCAAAAGACATTCCGGATACAGTAGCCCAGGCTGAAGGGGCAGCATCAGCAGCTTCAATCCCTATTCACATGGGAGAAGTTGAACTTGAACCATACTTTGCCATGTGTATCGAGGATCTGTGCGCCGGTTGTGGAATGTGTGTCAATCTCTGTCCCTATGCCGCTCTTGCCCTTGGTGAGAAGAATGGCAGAACTGTCATGGTTGTCACCGAAGCCAAGTGTAAAGGCTGCGGTACCTGTGGAGGGTTCTGTCCTGGCGGGGCAATCAAGATGCAACACTTTACAACACCGCAGATCGCAGCACAAATTGATGCATTCTTTGCAGGAGGAGAACAGTAATGGCAGACGAATGGAAACCACAAATTCTCGCTATCATCTGCAACTGGTGTTCCTATGCAGGTGCTGACCTTGCCGGTGGTGCACGTATACAGTATCCGCCAACGATTCGCGCTATCCGTGTCATGTGTACCGGTCGCGTTGACATGCTTTTCATCTTAAAGGCATTTGTTGAGGGTGCAGATGGTGTCCTCGTCTCTGGTTGTCACTTTGGTGACTGTCACTACCTTGAAGGAAACTACAAGGCAGCAAAGAGGATGTTCATGATCAAGTCCCTGCTCAGAAATATTGGTCTTGATGACAAACGTTTCAGGATGACCTTTGTCTCTGCATCTGAGGGTGCAAAGTGGGCAACGGTCATGGAAGATGTCACCAATACCGTAAAGCAGCTTGGTCCCAGCCCGATCAAGGAATTCAAAAAATAATTTTTTTTTGTTCTGGCTTTTGTTCAAAATTTAGTTCACAGTTGATTAACTGGGTTTGTTCACTCAATCGCAATTACATGGTTGCATTTTGCCACGCTATCTTTAAATACAACTTTATGGCTGACTGTATAATTTCCATGCGATTGGTAGGAGTGGTTAATAGGTCTTCCATATGTTGTCGATTCATCACCATATTCCCAAATCTCGTATAAACAATCAGGATAATAATCAGAAGTAAACATAACCTGGCTTATATTATTATCGCGTGAAGAACTCATATTGAAATCGGCCCAGTAAGGGGAGATCTTTCTCTTGGTAACAAGTTGGATCGTATGGTTTGAGTGCACCGATTGAAGAACCCAGGATCCATTCACGAACAATGGAACATCGTCGACGAGAAGATATGCCACATTAAAATCTTCAAGACACTCTATCTGAAATGCGACATCAGATCCTTTTAACATGTTTATTGTCCCATCCGGCCTGATTTTCCCTCCATAATTTGCAGAAATGTTCAGCGTGTAAAATACAGGGTTTTCTGTAGGAACAGGGGTGGGCATTACCGTTGGCACAGGAACCGGCGATGGATTAATTTTTGAAAAATCCACGAAAACGTTATGGTTTGAGGTAATATCGGTTAATAACAAGGAGTTTAAGTTTCCCTTGGGAATAGTATCAAGGTAAACATTTTGAATTTTGTATCCTGCATTCGCCTGGATCCGAATATTAAGATCTGAATGGCAGGGTACATGAACGATGCCACCTGGAGTTGCAAAGCCACCTTGTCCGGCAGTGACGTGGATAACATATGTCGGCTCAGATGGTTCTTTCACTTCAAAGTGAATATTTTCGTTTGAAACTTTATCATCCGGGTTTTTCACCTTCACCGTGTATGTTCCTGCCGAACCGTCTGACAGATTAAATAGACTCAGAGCACATGTCCCCTTTTCAGACGTAACCGTTGAACTTGTGTTTGTGAAGATGGTATGAGTCAGATTGCAAAGATGTATACTACAACCATCCATAAAACCTGAACCAGTAACTGCCAACGCAAAGTTAGTATCGCTGGTTAAACCTGAAGCAGGACTGACTGAACTAACCACTGGAGCAGGAAATGTTACGGTGAAATAAATCTCCTCTTCACTCTCCTGTCCGTCAGGGTTTTCAATTACTACTCTGCAAGGGCCTACAGGCAGAAGGGAAAGGTCAAAATAACATGAAACTTCATGCCCCTCATTTGTAACCATTGTCT
>JAAYPD010000432.1 GCA_012520015.1 Methanomicrobiales archaeon | reverse complement strand
ATTGGGATGCCAACTCTGTTAGCACCATTTGTGTTTGGATTAATATTTGGTGAGGCCTGGGTGGAGGCAGGATGGTTTTGCTGGCCTCTGGGATTGATGGAAATGGTAAATTTTACGATAACGCCGGTTTCATATTTAAGTACATATGGATATAATCATTGGCAGTTATCATGGGATGTTATGCGGACTGCCTCTGTACTGGGGGGTTTTTTTGCCATATTATATTATAATCTATCTCCATTCCAGGCATCACTGGTTTATGCGATTATTATGATAATTATGTTTTGTTTTCTTTATTTTTTAAATATTATTGCGATTAACAAGTTTTCTTCAAAGACTGATGTATAAGTATAACTGGAGACATGTTTTGACCAGTCAGTCATCAAGAAAATTAGATAATTGTGACCATGAATGGCCAGGAAGATCTTCAGGAAGGGGATCGTGAAGGTACTGGGAGATCAGAGTTTTTAGATCTTCAATCTGAACAAGTGGAGCTGTATCTTCTGCGAAATAATCCTTCAGGCTTTCCCCGGGAAAATTCTGATATGAGCCCGGCTCATCTCTCCAACCAGTCGGGGACCAGCATTCCTGCCCGGCACAAAAACGGTCATGGCGATCTGTCATGCATTAATTCACCGGCTCACCCGGGGGTTAATTCAAAAAGTTATCTATATTCTTCAGGTTCCATGTATTATTAAGCCCTGCATGACTACCTGGAAGATTCGGAATGAAATAACATGACTTCAGGGCGTGCAGGTAATTGTGTTCATGGTAGGGTGCAAAATGCCTGCATCATTTCAGCGAACTTTGGCTTTATACCATATGCCGCTGAGATGTCCGGCCGGTGCGGTCGGAGTGCATGACAAAGCCCGGGAGGCATGGCTGATGCAGGACCGTGAGGGATTGAACCTTCATTTCCGACAGGTATCCCTGGTTCTGCCTGCACCTGGCTTATGGAATACTATCGGGATGGCAAAACATTATGAAGATTGACAGTAATGCCCTTCGCCAGGACCGTCCTGATCTCTGGGACCGGTTTACCAGGCGGGAAGAGTACGAAGTGTCCATCCGTGATATGCATGGACGGTTTCCTTATTGGGCAAGCCGGGACAGGGACATCTTCAGGCCTTCGGTATCCGGGTTCCTGTATGAACAGGGGATGGTAAAACCGGAGTACCCTGACGGGTGCGAATTTGCCCTGTGTGTGACACATGATATCGATGTGGTATACTCTGCGCCATATATGAAGATTCTGAACGGGTTGCGATCCGCCAGGCGTGGTGATATAAAGGGGTTTGCACGGGAGACCTGTTCGGTACTTGACCGGAAAAGTCCGCTCTATAACTTTATGGATATCCTTTCACTGGAGGAAAAATACGGGGTAAAGTCAACATGGTTCTTCCAGGCTCTTGAACCTGGTGAACCGGAGTTTCGGTACAGGCTTTCTGATGTTGAGGGTGTGTTTGGTGATATTCTTGATGCCGGTTGTGAGATTGGACTGCATGGTGGTTTTGACGCTCCCTTTAACCTGGACCGGTTATTGATTGAGAAGAGTCGGCTTGAGAAGGTGCTTGGAGAGAAGGCAGGGGGGTACCGTAATCATTATCTTAAGCTTCAGGTGCCTCTGACCTGGGAGTTACTGGCACAGGCCGGGTTCATTTACGATTCAACGCTTGGGTATAATGACTGTGCAGGGTTTCGAAGCGGGATGTGTCATCCGTACAGGCCGGTGAATTTGAATGCGGGTAAAGAGATAGATATTATTGAGTTGCCCCTGCACGTGATGGATATGACTTTGTTTGAGAGTTATATGCGGCTTGATTTTAACGGGGCGTGGAAGGTTGTGCAGGGGATGATTGATCTTGTGCGTGAGTGCAGGGGGGTGTTTGTAGTGAACTGGCATAATACCGGGTATGTTGATGGCAGGATCGAGCTAAAGATGATTGAAAAAGTGATGGAGTATTGCCGGGCAAATGGGGCCTGTATGAATAGTATGGAACAGCTAATTCGCCAGGTGTGATAATTGTGGTTATTACCTGTTGAAATGAATGATTCGTTTGTTTTATGTAAATGAATATTGTTCTTGCAACCATATTTACCATGCTCATATTATTTAAAAATTTGACAAATGCATTTAGTAAATTACAAATAAATTATTAAAAGGAATATTTCATGCCAATTGGATTAGAGCCTAATTCAAAAATAAAGGTACTTGTAACTGATGCAGAATACAAGCATACATTAGGGATTGTTCGTACTTTAGGTCAGGCTGGCTATTATGTAGTAGCTTTGGGTTATAATAAAAGAGCCCAATCATTTTATTCTAAATACTGTAGTGAAAAACTGATATCTCCAAATCCGAAAAATGAGATTGAATATATTAATTTCTTAAAAAGATATTTGTTAAACAATAAAATTGATGTTTTACTTCCTGTTGGATATAATTCAACAATGACGATCTCTAATCACAGGGATGAATTGTTACCATTTGTAGCTATTCCCCTTGCTGAAAAAGCAGCTATTGATATTGCGGCAGATAAAAGTAGGACATTAGAATTGGCAAGAAAGATCAACATTTCTGCTCCGAATGAATACAAGTCAATTAATAGTATTATTAAATATCCTGTTGTTGTAAAAGGAATTTTTGAATCGGGACAGATAAAATATATCAATTCTAAAGAAGAAGGGAAGAAAATAGATCTTTCGACAAATATCATTCAGGAATATGTACCTGGTGATGGTTATGGATTATATGCACTTTTCAATAAAGGCGAGTTAAGAGCTTTTTTTATGCATAAAAGGGTTCGTGAATACCCGGTTACCGGTGGTTCAAGCACTTGCGCAAAAAGTGTTTTCTGTCAGGAGTTAAAAGATACAGGGATAAAAATATTGAAAGAACTTAAATGGCACGGTGTTGCAATGGTTGAGTTTAAAAAAGATTTTCGTTATGGAAATTATGTTTTAATGGAAATCAATCCAAAATTTTGGGGATCTTTAGACTTATCAATCTTTTCAAATATTAACTTCCCAAGATTGCTTGTAGAAATGACCATTAACGGAGATATTGATCCAATTGAGGAATATTTAACAGATATAAAATTTCGCTGGCCTTTTCCTGATGACATGTTACATTTATTCTCCAATCCTTCCTCAATCATACAAATGATCAGGGAAATATTCGACAAAAATGCATTTAGTAATGTTGTCATTGATGATTTTCATCCAAACGTTGTACAAATTATGAATACAATTAATTCATTAATTGTGCGAATTTTAAATAAAAAACTGTGGTATCCTCATGGAAAACCAAAACTCGATAATTATCGCTGATTTTCATATTCATACAAAGTACTCGTATGATTCAT
>JAAYPD010000431.1 GCA_012520015.1 Methanomicrobiales archaeon | reverse complement strand
TATTCTCCTTCAAGAACTGCGGAGCACACCAGGCCTGCTTTTGCGTCGGTAATAATCGAGGATACAAGCTGCCATATGTGATAAACCGGGGCGTATTCTGTCGCACCTTTTCCCCTGATTATCTCCATGCTGGAATTTCGAAGAGTTATGAGTATGTCTTCCCTTGTCTGGATGTCCACTTCCTTTCCTGTTGTGCTGAACACCGGTACCTGATGCTCTCCATGTTCTCCAAGGACAATCCCGTCGTCTGCGATGGACCGCTTTATGAGTTCATACTGAAACCTTGCACTGTCCAGCTGACCTCCAAATCCCATGATACGGTTTTTTGGTATTTTGATGGTCTTCCAGAGATAGTATGTAAGGATGTCAGCAGGATTGGTAACCACGATAATAATTCCTTTATAGTCCCGGGTGAGTGTTGCAAGTTCAAGGGCAACGGGAACATTGCTGTCCAGCAGTGCTGCTCTTGTTTTTACATCCAGGTTTCGGGGTAATCCGGCGGTATAAAGAATGATATCGCATGCTGCAATGTCTTTTGGATCTGTTGAAACCGACACCGGACATCGCATGTGTTCGATGTCAAGTCTTTGCGCCTCGAGGAATGCCTTGTTGCAATCATATAGAACAAGATTATTTACAAGGCCACTTGATGCAGCACGGGCAGCGACTCCTCCGCCTATGCGCCCAGTACCGAATACTGCAAGGCTGGTCATCCCATACTCGTAGGAAAGAAGAATAGATAACTACCATCATCACCTTCTCTCTCATTATGATCAGACTGAAACAGGAACCTGTAAAAATTGCGGGTGTACCTGTCAGAAATCACCTGATTCTTGCAGCTGGTGTTCTTGGAACCTGCGCTTCCTCTCTTTCGCGGATGTTAAGGCAGGGTGCAGGAGCGGTTGTTACAAAATCCATTGGGCCAGAGCCAAGGTACGGGCATGCCGGGCCCTGTGTTGTGGTCTTGGAAGATGGTGTCCTGAATGCGATGGGTCTTCCCAATCCTTCAAGGGAGTTTGAGCAGGAGTTGTCTTTACTGGAAGGTGAACCTGTCATTGTTAGTATATTTGGAGGAAACCCTGACGAGTTCTACGAGGTTGCCGGCTGGTTTGCAAAAAAAGCCCAGGCTTTTGAACTTAATGTGAGTTGTCCGCATGCATCCGGTTTTGGTGCCCAGATAGGGACAAATCCTGATATGGTTAAGGCCTGCACCGAGGCGGTAAAGGAATGGAAAAAACCAGTCTGGGTAAAACTGACTCCTAATGTTACTGACATTACTGCAATAGGTAAAGCTGCCGAGGAAGGCGGGGCTGATGCCATAGTTGCTATCAATACGGTCCGGGCCATGCGCATATCCACCGGGCTTAAGCGGCCTGTGCTTGGGAATGTATATGGTGGTCTTTCTGGAAAGGCAATTTTTCCAATAGCCATTCGTTCTGTTTATGAGTTGTATGAGGCCTGCACAATTCCAATAGTGGGATGCGGTGGTGTTTCATCCGCGGAGGATGTAATCGAGATGATGATGGCCGGGGCACAAGGTGTTGAGATTGGCAGTGCAATTGTTAATGATCCTGACATTTTCCGTCATATCAGCGAAAAATTATATGCTTCTGATGGGGTCTCCCCAAAAGAGGTAGTGGGGTGTGCCCATGTCTGATGGTCTTCCGTTCCCGGTTACTATCACACGGGTGGTTCAGGAAAGTCCGAATGTCACCACGATTTATTTTGACCATGCCTTCTCCTCGAAGCACGGGCAGTTTGTCATGGTCTGGGCCCCGGGCATCGACGAGATACCCATGGCCCTGTCCTATCCAGATGCGATCACTGTTCAGCGCGTTGGTGATGCAACCACTGCCCTGGTAACAAAAAAACCTGGAGAGGGGATTGGAATTCGAGGTCCATTTGGAAATGGATTCGTCATCCGTGGGAAAACCCTTGCAATTGCCGGGGGTGTCGGCGCTGCACCTTTACTCAGGATTGGGCTTGAGTACCCGGATGTAACGTTTCTTCTTGGTGCAAGGACGGCAGAAGAGCTAATATTCTACGATACTCTTTCTTCTGCCTGTGATGTCAGGGTAGCAACAGATGACGGATCAACCGGGTATCATGGGTATGTTGCTGGTTTACTTAACGAAATCAACATGGATGAATACGAGACAATTGTTGTTTGCGGACCTGATCCAATGATGCGTTCTGTCCTGAAGGTTTTGGAAGGCCGGAACGCCCTTGACAAGTCCCAGTTCAGCATGCACCGGTACATGAAGTGTGGGGTTGGATTATGTGGGTCTTGTTGTGTTGATCCTGATGGTGTGTGCGTCTGTAAAGATGGTCCGGTTTTTGCTGGTCAGATGGTGATAAAGAGTGAACTTGGCAAATACCATCGTAATGCTGCGGGTTTGAAAGAAATCTGATGCTTATTTCTTTCCTGTATTCCATTTCTCATTTTTCAGGTGAAAAGGGTTTAGTTCTTACTGAAAATGTATAAATATCACTCTGATGTAATATATCTCCCAGATTCGCAATTTAATTTTTAATTACGAATAACAAACCTTATACGTTCACTGGTTCAAAAGGAGTATGTAATACCACAAAGAGAGGTATGGTGTAATCTACACCAAGCTGATATGTTTGTTTTCATGTCTGCTACTCCTCGCATCAACACTTCGCCATACCTTCTTTGCTGGTCTTTTTTAAAGTATTTTTCAGGTTTTTTATGATTTCTGCCTGATTATTCGTATATGAAAAAGGTTAGTCTGTGCTATTGGGAAAACATCGCAGAATATATATACAACTGTGAACAACATTATTATCCCACACGCTTCCTGAATCATCAGGAGCCGGCGGTCGTGGAAGTTTTCTCTTTGGTTAGTGCTTTAGAAAAGTATATAACCTTTTG
>JAAYPD010000430.1 GCA_012520015.1 Methanomicrobiales archaeon | reverse complement strand
CCCCGCCTATAAAAACGACGGTGTGCATGTCAATAATATCGAACACATCCATGACATCCTGCAGAGTGGTGACGATGACCTTGCTGTCAGGGCGGTACGCATCTTTTACAACTCCGACAGGTGTTTCACCTGGAAGGTGCTCTTTTGCGATATCGATAACATCTTCAAGCAGGCTTGTTCTTGTCCGGCTTTTTGGATTGTAGAGCACAATAGGAATTCCAACCATACATACCGCCCTTATGCGTTTTTCAATAACTTCACGTGGTGTAAGCAGGTCAGAAAGACTGATGACTGCAAAGTCATTAGTGAGAGGTGCTCCAAGCAGGGCAGCTCCTGCACTTGCAGCAGTAACTCCTGGGATGATCTCTATCTTTAAATCCGGTGCAATTCGTTCGGCCATCTCAAGAACAAGGCCGGCCATTCCATATACTCCCGGATCGCCGCCAGATACCATTACCACATGCTTGTCTCCTGCAAGTGTGATTGCCTGTTCTGCGCGATTTACCTCTTTACCCATCTGACTTTTAATAATCTCCTGGCCTGAAAACAGGTGAGGAATCTGGTTGATGTAAAAGTCATTTCCGATGACTATGTCCGCGTTTTTTATGGCTGATTCGGCTGCAATAGTCAGCATTTCCGGGCTGCCCGGTCCTATTCCTACTACAGCAAGTGATCCGGCTGATGGGCCTGTGTTATTTTGCGATTGCGATCGTGACATTTCCATAGATCTGTTTCTCCAGTATTAGGTGATGATGGACTGATACAGCAAGAGCTGCAGGTTCTGCAACGCCAGGTAGTCCAAACCTTGTTGCAGCAGAGTCAGAAATGAGAGCCTCCCCATTCAGATCTGCAGGGTCAAGAAAGATGATATTACGATCCAGGGTTCTGACTGCATCAAGTAGACCTGACTCGTGGGATTTTATCATGCTTGTTGCAAAGATTGCGATCTCCTCCGGGTGAATACCTGCCTTCTGGCTCGCAGCCTGAATTGCCTGGATGATTTCCCCGGCTGGGGTCCCCAGTCTGCACCCAATGCCGGCAGAGTACTGTCCGTCAGCAACAAGGAACGAAACCCCTGATCCGGCAATAACCATTCCCGGCCCGGGAATACGATATACTCCGGCTGTTCCGGTGAGAACTGATGCATTGGCTTTTCTGGTCGACTTCGTGTTTACTATCCTGAGTCCCTCCCTTTTTGCAAGGACCTCAACAGCCTCATGTCCGGTAGCTTCTGTTGCGGTGGTGATAACAGGAGTAAGGTTACATCTCTCCTGCAGCAGGTACACAAGATCATTTCCTCCATGATGCCCACCAAGGACAGGTATGGCGTACCGCATATCCGGGCTAATTACCACAACTGCAGGATCAGTCCACTTGTCATGGATCAGGGGAGCGATACCGCGGATCACTATTCCGACTGCCATTATTGCAATAATATTTTGTGAAGCCTGGAAGAGTTCAGAAAATAATCCTGACCGGTAAGGAATAAACCTTGCATTTATTGCGGCTCCGATGATTTCTCCCTGTTCCTGAAAGTAGGGGAGGGCCGTTACAACTGTATTCATGAGTAAAGAAATGACCTGATATGCCCTTTTGGTTCCTCTGAAAAGACTTCGCCAATGAGCAGCAGGGCTGACCTGGTAATTCCAGCGTCTGCTGCTTTTCTGGCAATGTCCTCGATTGTTCCTCTTATGATCTTCTGGTCAGGCCAGGTTGCATGGTATACAACCACTGCAGTGGTACTTGGGTGAAAAGCAAGGCGGGAAGTTATCTCCTCGAGCTTGTCTGTCCCAAGAAAGACTGCCATAGTCTCACCGGCCTTTGAGAGTTCGGTTATCTTGTCTTTCTGAAGAGTATTTCCTGCCGGACGAGTGATAATTACCGATTCTGAAACTCCTCTAAGGGTCAGCTGTGCATTTAATGCAGCAGCAGCCCCAAAGAGTGAGGAGACACCAGGGATGACTTCTACAGATATGCCTTCCTGCCTTAGCAGATCAATCTGCTCTACGATTGCACCATAAAGGGCCGGATCTCCTGAGTGAAGCCTGACCACCGTCTTACCTTCCCTGGCCCCCCTGACCATGATGGGAATCATCTCCTCAAGGCTCATGCCATTACTGTCATACTTCCAGGTTGCCGGTGATGATGAAACAAGGTCAGGGTTCACAAGAGATCCTGCATAAACCAGGATGTCTGCCGCGTCAAGAAGTCTGCGACCTTTGACCGTGATAAGTTCAGGATCGCCAGGCCCGGCGCCAATAAACCATATTTTATTCATTAATCACGCTCTGCATATAAGAGTGAAAAATAACTGCTCTCTTCAGGGAGATCATCGCCTGTGATCTTCTGCATACCATCCATGTACATCCTCTCCACCAGTGCAAACTTTGTATACCCCTCTTCCTTTAGATGCATCACCAGTTCACGCGGTTTTCTGACTTTCATCCGGATCTGGGATTTAATCTCACTTCCGTCGGTGACAAAAAATCCCCCGGTAATTGGAAGCCCGGTCTCAGACATCAGAGCGGTTATAGATGAAATACCCGGCACAGTATTGATCTTCACCTCTGGAAATCGTTCTTTTAAAATTACGACAAGGCGTGTGAAGGTTGAAAAGATATTTGGATCACCAATTATCCCAAATACCACGTTCTTTTCCCTGGCATCTTCCGCTATCTGTTCAGCATTCCTGATGATTTGAGCTTTTATCATCCCTTCGTCATAGCTCATGGGAAAGGGAAGTTCGATAGGAGCGCAGTATGGCTCAACCAGGCGCCTGGCCAGCCCTCCTGGAACATATACTACTTCTGCATCCTGTAACATTCGAACTGCCTTTATAGTAAGGAGCTCCGGGTCACCAGGTCCTAAGCCTACTCCGGTAAGCATCAGGAATACCCTCCTGTAATTATAAAGACCGGATCAAGTGGTTTAAGCATAAATCCCCCGGCAAGAGATGTACTTTTTGAAACCTGGACAAGGATCACTTCTTTAAACATATCAAATTCCTGTAATGCAGACATGGCAGTATTTAATGTCTCCAGAAGAACAGCGGTGATAACTATGGTCTGCACTTTTAAGTCTGCAAGCCGTGCAATCGTGTCAGTAAGATCGCGGGATCCACCAACAAATGCCTTGTCCAGTTTTTCAAGTGAAGTAAGGATTGAAGAGGCATTTCCATAGTGGATTGTAACGTTGTCAAAACCACTTTTCCGGAGTTCTTCACAGGTCCACCGGTATGCTTCCTCTCTTATGTCGATGGCATGAACATGTGAAACCAATGGTGCAGCGGTAATGGATACCTTCCCGGTCCCACACCCGATATCGGCAAAAATTTCACCAGGCTTCAGATCCAGTTTTTTTAGAGCAATTGCGAGAATTTCATCCTTTGTAGGTCCGCCAGTCGGAGGTTTATCCGGTGTAGATTGCATCATGTGCTCCGTATACATTAGCAGCTTTCCTTCAAAAGTGATCTGTTCTGTACAGCCACATGGCATCAGGCGGCACACCATCAGTAGTATTATCCAGGGTAAGCGACCTGACCGGGATAGATCGATCATTTGCCTGGTTGAAAATCGTCACCCGTTCAAAAACCCTGGTTACCATTCTTCCGGTTGTCAGGATAATGCTGCTCCGACCGTTCATAGCCTGCAGGATGCATTTGTCGATAACCGCATAGGAGATATCGGGGATAAAACCCCACTTACGTGCATAGATCTTTGCCCTGCTCCCCATCACACCGATGGAATCATGAGAAGTCCTGGCAAGGATATCGCTGACATCAGTACCTGACATTTTATCCACATCCCCGACATGTATTGTTCCATATCCATTGCCTGGAAGGCGGATAGTCCCATGATGATCATGTTCGATGATCCTGATTATATCAAGGACTGTTCTTGGTAAAGTCTCGGAGGTTTTCAGCCCTCTGCTCTTAAGCTCGTAGAAGAGTTCAAGGAGTACCGGGGTTTTCAGCCTTGCCCGTCTGATCATCTCTTTATCTGAAAAGGCCTCTTCCGGAGTTCCAGATCCGATAATCTTTCCTTTTTCCATTAGTATGATACGGTCTGCCCAGGTGAAGGCAAGTTCTACGTCATGTGTGGATATGATGATGGTCTTTCCCTGGAGATTGAGTTCATCAAGGAGGTCCATTATGTCTTCACTGCCTGCCGGGTCAAGCATGCTTGTAGGTTCATCCAATACAAGAACTTCCGGATCCATGGCAAGAATGCCTGCAATTGCTACCCTTTTCTTCTCTCCGCCAGATAGATGATAGGGGGGCCGCTTTTCAAATCCTTCCATTCCGACATTATGAAGCGCATCTGTAACTGACTGTCTGACCTGTTCATCAGTATAGTCCAGGTTTACTGGCCCAAAGGCAACATCCTGCCATACCGTAGGTGCGATGATCTGAACATCCGGATCCTGAAAGACAAACCCTATCTTCTGTCTGATCTTTCGAAGGGATGTCCTATCATATGATACCGGTTTGCCCTGAAAGATGATCGATCCCTTGTCAGGTCTTATCGTTCCGTTAAGAGTCAGGAGGAGAGTAGATTTTCCTGCTCCATTGGAACCGACCAGGGCGATTTTCTCGCCTTTTCTGATGCAGAGGCTGATGCCTGATAGCGCTGGGGTAGCATAAAGATAGGAATATTCGAGATCTTTAAGTTCTATGAGTGGTTCCATGTCTTTTTCCTTTAACCTGATGTCCAGAGGATCATACCGGTAATGATGAAAAGGTAGATCATAACTGCAGACAGGGTTCGCCATTCCACCGGGTTATATGAGGTAATTTTTGCATGTTTTCCATTATAGCAGCGGCCGTCCATGGCATTAATGAGGTCTTCTCCTGCATCCCATGATGTGATGAAGATACTCCCAAAGAGCATGCTGTATGATCTGACTGCCTCACCGGGCCTGGTATATCCAAGACGCATCTTCTGTGCAAGAAATATCTGGCTTGCTTTTTCCATGAAAATGAAAATGTACCGGTAAATTATCATTGAAAGGTCAATAAAGAGCTCGGGGATTTTGAGTTTTTTCATGATGCCGAAGAGATCTGTCATCGGGGTAGTCAGGGATATGAAAAACAGTGCGCACATCCCCCCGAAAATTCGTGAAAAGATATGCAGACCCTGATTAAGGCTCTCACTGGTTGCGGCGAGAGTGAGCCAGGGAAATAACTGTACATACCATATCTCTGTCACTCCTTCGGATAGAAATATAATGACAAGCGCGCTTAGCATCGCAAAACTCAGTGGGATGCCAAGCAGTTTCAGATAAAATTTCAGATTTATCTTTGCTAAAACGATAATTATGATGCTCAAGGTAATCGCAAGAAAACAGGGGACAATATAATTTGGCGTTAATAAAACAAGAATGATGGATCCGATACCCAGGAAAAGTTTTGTAAAAGGGTGAACCTGAAGCAGGGCATTGTGATGCGCTGTCTCTTCCAGAAAATCATGACCAATCATTTCTGGTTAATTCTGGTTCAGTCTTCTTTGTCCAAGCAGGTATCCAAATCCCAGTCCGAGAATTACTCCGCCAAATGCTGCCTGAAGTGCAAATAGTCCTGATTCAATCTCACCGGAAGGGGGTGCCCACTGTGGAATCAGGGGGGTGACATCGTCTTCTGCAATGCCGGTAAGTTCTGAAATGATTGCTGATCCAATTCCATCTGCTCCTTCAAATTCTGCATCAGGATTGGTTGAAGCGGTGTAAAGAAAGGCTCCAGCGAACAGGATAACAATGATTCCTACGATAATTTCAAATTGATATCTCATTTCTTACACTCCCCTTGCGGCCTGAATCTTTTCTTCGGAGAAAATCTTCATCCTGATTATTATGTCTGGCCTGATATCAACAATATACTTGAAAACCAGTGCAAGCACAGCTCCTTCCAGGATAGCAAGAGGGATCTGTGTTATTGCAAAGACACCAAGGAATGTTGCAAATATACCTCCAGGACCAAGTTCTCCTGCAGGCACAGCCAGGGTGAGCTCAAGCGCGGTAATGATATAGGTGAAGAGATCTGCCAGTGCAACGGCGATGAACACTGTGATATACATGTTCAGCCTTGTATTGCGAAGGGCGCGGTAGACATAGTATCCAAGAAACGGACCGCATATTGCCATCGCAAATGTGTTTGCGCCAAGAGTTGAAAGTCCTCCATGTGCCAGGAAAAGTGACTGGAACAGGAGAACGATAAACCCAACGATCGTTGTGATATATGGCCCGAACATGATAGCAGAAAGACCTGTACCGGTTGGATGAGAACAGCTTCCGGTTACAGAAGGGAGTTTTAGTGCAGAGAGGATGAATATTAGTGCGCCACAGATTCCAAGAAGTGGCAATGCATCCTTGTTTTCCTCGAAGGTCTTTTTCAGCTGAATAAATCCATAAATGATGAATGGTAGTGAAACAATCCACCATATCGCTGCCCATAGGGGCGGAAGGAATCCTTCCATTATGTGCATAATTGTTCTCCTAAACAAATTTTGTTTTATGGCTAATAAATTTGTTTACATTGATTGAGATATTGCTTTGTTAAAATATGAAATTTATATATTACAATTCAGGGTTAGATTCTAAAACAATCAAGTATTTGACGAGGTACATGGTTCATGTTCATTTAGGAAAGAACTCAAAATACAGATCACAGAATATATATACAACTGTGAACAACATTATTATCCCACACGCTTCCTGAATCATCAGGAGCCGGCGGTCGTGGAAGTTTTCTCTTTGGTTAGTGCTTTAGAAAAGTATATAACCTTTAGAGATTAACGTAAGAGGCCGTTTTAATGGAGATCCGAGT
>JAAYPD010000429.1 GCA_012520015.1 Methanomicrobiales archaeon | reverse complement strand
GTCCGAATGGGAACTCAGAACAGATGGTCAGGCGGGTTTTTGGCGTCCTGGAATCCAACGGAATAAAGACCGAGATGATCCGGGTCGGAGGAAAACCCCTGCACGGGTGTCTCGCCTGTATGAAATGCTTTGAGACCAGGAACGGACAGTGTGCAAACCAGACCGATGACCTGAATGATTATGTCGAAAAGATGCGTGAAGCAGACGGGATAATCTTAGCCTCACCCACATACTTTGCTGATGTCACCGCTGAGATGAAGGCACTTATCGACAGGACAGGTATGCTGACAAGGTCAGGGGGTGATTTTCTCCGGTACAAGGTCGGCGCTGCTGTCATATCAGCCAGGAGAGCAGGTTCGACCCATGCATTTGACACCATTAATCACCTGTTCCTTGCAAGCCAGATGATAGTCCCCGGGTCTTCTTACTGGAACATGGGTCTTGGAAGACTTGAAGGAGAAGTAAGCGAGGATGAGGAAGGAATGGATTGCATGGAGACCCTTGGAATGAACATGGCCTGGCTGCTTCACCGGATTACAGGGTAAATTTCTTCCGGCCGGTAAAACCTGTTAATTACCTGGCTGAGGTAATGGAAAACAATCCAGTGCCATGCAGGTTTGGTCATGGAGATCCGATGAAGACCGCAAAAAGCGAAGAGCCTAAAAGGGGACAGTCAAAGTGGACAGGTCAGGTGAAAAATTTATTCTCACTTCCCGGCGCTCTTCTTCCATTCTCCTGAAAGAAGGTACTGGGGATTGAAGAGGGCAGTCAGCCTGAAGACTATAGAGTCGGCCTGGTCACCGTCGATGATAGTATTTATCAGGTCTTCAAAATCGATCCAGACGAGATCATCGTCCCCTGATGCAAACTGCCTGCCCCTCTGATTGAGAAAGGTATCAAGTGAGATCTTCATGAAACCAAGCATGAAATTATTCTGAATCTTTGTATCTGACCGGTCAAGATAGGAGACTGCTTCATCAGGGATCTCCATGATCCCGTGCACATCGTCGACCAGGATGCCAAACTGAGTGCTCTGTGCATCTTCAGGAATAAAAACTATTATCTTCTTTTTTGCCTGTTCCTCTCCCAGTGGGATGATTCTCCTGATATCGATGATCTTGACAACATCAGACCTGATATTTATTATTCCAGGGATGAAATCCGGTGCGCCAGGCAGGGGATTTTTTTCCTGGTCCGGTACTATCTCCCTGATATATGAGACCTGTGCCCCATACAGCCCGTCCCCAAGGGAGAAAAGCAAGAGCCGGTGAATAATATCTTTTTGTACTGTCATCCCGTCAACACCTTTGTATATCCAACACTCATCAGGGCCGGATTTTGTTGTAATACGTTACACAGGTGAAGGGATAGGATTTTGCATCTGGCAAGGCTATATACCGAAGGGTTTGAATACAGGGAACTGATAAGATAAAAACAGGGCAGATCATTGACCATGCAGGACCATCTTACTCTTGTTGAGATATTACTTGGAAAAGACCATTACCTCATTGACGGGGATATCGTTGACAAATTTGTCAGGCCTTTAATGACTGTTGAGGTCTATGATGCCCCTCCTTATATTGAAGGAATGGCAAAATGGGGCGACGATATGATTCCGGTAATAAATATCGCACCTCTTTTGGGAATGGACAGGGCAGACACCAAAAGGCAACGTACTCTTATCATCCCGGAGGGAGTAGTCAGTGAAACCGGGATGGCGGTATCAGTTGATGACGTATTTAATGTCAGGACAGTTATCCCGTCTGATATCATGCCAGCCGACATATCAGCGGTTGAGGGGATAGAGGAGTACGTGAAAGGATTAATCCGGTTGAATATAGAGACAGAAGAAAAGCAGGAGGAGCTGTTACTTTTGTACCTTAACCTTCATAAGATGCTCACTGACCTGTTAAAGGGAAAAATTGCGCGTCCCGCACCGGATTTTTACGTGTGGAGATGGGATAACAGCAGGCAGTCACAATAACACCCGAATATAAGTCCGGCCTGCCGGCTTTGCCATATCACTTTTTTGAAACATACATCGATGTACTTATCCATGAACTGGAGTCCGGTAACACTTGATAGCTGGCTGGATAGACAAAAACACGCACTTGATGAAGTCAGGGATTTGGTGGACGCAATTATCCGGGAGGTCCAGACTCGCGGTGATGAGGCCCTCCTTGACTATGCTGAAAAATTTGATGGGGTAAGACCTGATGCGGTCAGGGTTGATGAGGAGGAACGTGATGCTGCATATGAAAAGGTATCTCCTGAACTGGCAGAGGCATTATCAGAGGCATATGTACGAATTAGCAGGTTTCATGAACTCCAACGGCGCGAGGATCTCTGGATAACAGAGACCGAACCAGGAATATCCCTGGGGGTGAAGACGACCCCTCTCACCCGCATCGGTATGTATGTTCCTGGTGGAAGGGCAAGTTACCCGTCAACTGCTCTCATGTGTGCTGTTCCGGCCAAAGTCGCCGGGGTAAAAGAGGTAATATGCTGCACTCCCCCACCGGTTCATCCTCTTACACTGGTAGCCTGTGATATCGCCGGGGTAGACGAGATATACCTGACCGGGGGAGCACAGGCGATTGCTGCCATGGCATATGGTACTGAAAGCATGGCTCCTGTTGAGAAGATAGTAGGCCCTGGGAACCAGTACGTGACTGCTGCAAAAATGATGGTTCGTGACCTGGTGGAGATTGACTTTCCTGCAGGGCCATCAGAGATCGCCATAATCGCAGATGAAGATGCAAAGCCTGATTTTATTGCAGCTGACATCCTTGCCCAGTCTGAACATGACCCCCTTGCAGCCTCCATACTTGTTACCACCAGCATAAAGCTTGCAAAAGAGGTTGGAGAGTGGATAAACCAGCTCACTGCTGGTGCTGAACGTAAAGCAATAATCACCCGGTCCCTTGAGCGTTCAGGGTACCTGGTTGTAAAGGACTTGCATGAAGCAGCAGAGGCATCAAACCTGATAGCTCCTGAACATCTTGCAATACAGGTCAGAGACCCGTTTGCGCTGCTTGGAAAGATCAGGAATGCAGGATCGATCTTTATTGGCCCTTATGCAGCAGTTGCCTGTGGTGATTACGCATCAGGAACAAACCATGTTCTCCCTACCGCCGGGAATGCAAGATACTATTCAGGGCTTAATGTGGCGCATTTCACCAAGACCTCGACTATACAGGTTATTGACCGGGAAGGCCTTGATGCGATTGGAAATATTGTGGAGACGATTGCAGATGCCGAAGGCCTGTCAGCTCATGCAGAATCTGTCAGGATAAGGCGTTCATCTCCCGCAGAGTGAAAAATCACCATTACCTCTTTTAATCCCCCGGTTTAATCTCCAAGCCTGATCCGAAACAGGGATGCCAGCATGGAGAATGTATCAGAAAGGCGTAGCCTGGAATCCAGGGTATCATTCCATATGACCGGGACTTCAATAAGTGAGTAACCGCTTTTTGAAAGATGCCATAGCAATTCCACGTCAAACTCAAACCCGGTTGAACGCAGACCAGGTAAGACTGCATCAAGGGCATCTTTTCTAAATACTTTGGCGCCACACTGGGTATCATAAAAGGAAAGGCCAAATAAGAGACTGATAATCCCATTGAATATCCTGCTCTGAACCCGCCTTAACAAAGGTTGTTTTCTTTGAAGGACCTGGCCGGGAAGATGCCTTGAACCGATTACACCGTCATGTTCTCTGGTAAGCTGAGATATGCGAACCATTTCTGATACTGAAGCTGAATTATCGGCATCCATGAACCCTACAAGTGGTGCAGATGCGACTGCAAAACCGGCCTTTACCCCTCCTCCTTTACCAAGCCGTCGGGGAAAGTCAAGGCACCTGATCATCAGGTACTGGTAATTTTTTTTATAATCCCGGATTATATCACCCGTGTTATCAGTGCCATCACATACAAAGATGAACTCAATGACAGGAGTACCTGGTTCACGAAGTTCACATAATTCACTTATTTCACTTAGGAGTGGCCTGATACGGGTTGATTCATTATATGCAGGGATTACGATGCTGACAGATGGATTATTCATGTTCCTGGAAAACTGACGTTATGTACCCTATCTGGTTTACATGAAATACTCTTATGTATTCCCCATTCACATAGGCAGTCTCATTCACCAGTACAGGAATTTAATACGTATGAGCTATCTTAATGAAGTAAAAAAGCATGGCCAGAAGGCAAACCCCTTCTTCTGCCTGATGGGAATAGAGCCGGTATCTTTTGGAGATGGAAAAGCAAGGCTCAGCATGGTGATCAGGGATGACATGAAGAACGGCGAGGGCTGGCTCCAGGGAGGGATGTATACCGCACTTGGTGACGAGGCTATAGCTCTTGCGATATACACCCTGCTTTCAGACAAAGAGACCATCGCAACCGTATCCTGCACAACGCATTTTATCAGGGGAGCCAGGGAAGGCACCATCATCGCAGATGGCACTGTGGTCAGGAAAGGGAGAACGATGATATATGCAGAGGCAACTCTCACCGACGCGGATGAAGAAAATCTTCTTGCACGGTGCACGGCTTCTTTTATCATCAGGTCCGGTACCATCAGAGGATAAATGAGGGATAAGGGACAACCTTCCTGAAGGTTTTCGGAGGAGTCATGTGAAGTACATTTTTATTACCGGGGGTGTTATGAGTGGCCTTGGAAAAGGCATTACCGCGGCATCCATCGGCCGGCTTTTGAAGAACAGGGGGTACCAGGTTACTGCAGTAAAAATCGACCCATACCTGAACATTGATGCAGGGACGATGAACCCTGCCCAGCACGGGGAAGTGTTTGTTCTGCATGACGGTGGCGAAGTGGACCTGGACCTTGGGAATTATGAGCGATTTTTAGATATTGAACTCAACTCCTCCCATAATATCACTACCGGAAAGGTATACCGGATGGTCATTGAAAAAGAACGCCGTGGTGATTACCTTGGCAAGACTGTCCAGATAATACCACACATCACCGACCAGATAAAGGATTGTATCAGGTCTGCATCGGAAGAGCCTGTTTATGAGGGTAAACCAGCAGATATCTGTATCGTAGAGGTTGGAGGTACTGTTGGTGATATTGAGAGCATGCCATTTCTTGAAGCGGTCAGGCAGATGAGAAGTGAGCTTGCGATATCAGACAGGGCCCTTGTTCATGTCACCCTGATGCCGTCAGATTCCATGGGAGACCTGAAGACAAAGCCTACCCAGCACTCGATAAAAGCACTAAGAGAGCTTGGACTTTTCACCGACATAATCGTTGGACGAAGTGAAAGGCCATTAAATTCACATACAAGGAAAAAACTCTCGTCATTATGTGATATTCCACAAAAAGGGATCATCAGTGCCGCTACAATTCCAGACATATACCAGGTGCCGATGGAGCTGGAAAAAGAAGGACTTGCCGAGGTTCTTTGCCAGCTTCTCAAGCTTGAAAAAGATGAGGCCGACCGGGAATGGTACAGGGTTGTCACACGCGAATATACCCACCGGGTGACGGTTGCCATCATCAGCAAGTACGGAAAAGAAGATGTCTACCTGTCAATAAAAGAAGCACTCAAGCATGCAGGGAGAAAACTCTCAACCGAGGTGTCTATCAGGTGGCTTGACGCGGAAAGGGTCGATCCCTCAGACCTTCGTGAATGCGACGGGGTGCTGATTCCAGGCGGGTTTGGTGTCAGGGGGATAAATGGCAAGATAGATGCTATCCGACTCTGCAGGGAAGAAAAAATCCCCCTCCTTGGACTTTGTCTTGGCTTTCAGCTTTCAGTCGTTGAATATGCAAGAAATGTCCTTGGGATATCAGATGCCTGTAGCAGTGAATGGGGAGAGGGCACTCCGGTCATTACCATACTGCCTGAACAGGAAGGTGTTGAGAACCTTGGAGGCAGTATGAGACTTGGTGACTTCCCGGTTTACATAAGTTCAGACACTACCGCTTACAAGCTCTACAGGCAACGGGAGATAATCGAAAGGCACCGGCATCGGTACGAGGTTGATCCTGCCTATGTAAGCCGGCTGGAGGAGGCAGGCCTCATATTCTCTGGAAGAAACAAGGACAGGATGGAGATAGCAGAGATGATTGGACATCCCTTCTTCTTTACAACGCAGTTTCACCCGGAGTTCAGGTCCAGGCCAACAAGACCGTCCCCGCCATTCATCGGTTTTGTTGAAGCTTGCCTGATTAAAAGGGGGGAAGGTGAATGATAACCGATACAGAAGAATTCATTAATGATGCCATTCGCCTGATCCAGGAAAAATCAGGCGGAGAAAAGGTCGTAATCGCACTCTCCGGGGGTGTGGACAGCTCTGTCTGTGCCGAGCTTGCATCCCGTGCAATCGGAGAGAGACTGGTCCCAATTTACGTGGACACCGGGCTGATGAGGAAAGGAGAGACCGCACGGATATCAGAGATATTTGGTCCTCTCGGCCTTAAGGTTGTAAACGCAGCAGATGAGTTCCTGGATGCCCTTGAAGGTGAGAGCGACCCTGAAAAGAAAAGAAAGATCGTTGGAGAGCGGTTCATCCGTGTCTTTGAACGTGAAGCCGTCAAAACCGGGGCAAAATATCTTCTGCAGGGAACTATTTACCCTGACTGTGTCGAGAGTGATGAAGGTATTAAAAGCCATCACAATGTCGGCGGACTGCCTCTTAACATACAGTTCGATGGGGTTATCGAGCCGTTAAAAGAGCTTTACAAGGAGGATGTAAGAAAAGTTGCAGAAGCACTTGGTCTTCCAGGGGAGATTGCTCACCGGATGCCATTCCCTGGTCCCGGCCTTTCGGTCAGGGTTGTAGGCAGGGTTACAAGGGAGGCCATAGAGGTTGTAAGAGAGGCAAATGCCATCATAGAAGAGGTCCTTGTTGAAAAGTACAGGCCATGGCAATGTCTTGGAGCCCTTTTAGGACTTGGCACCGGAATAAAGGATGGAAAGCGTCTTCATGGCTGGATCGTTTCAGTCCGTGCGGTTCATTCAGAAGATGCCATGACTGCCGAACCGGTGGAGATATCATTTAAGGATCTTAAAGAGATTGAATCCAGGATAACATCCTCTATCCCAGGTGTTTCAAGGGTTGTTTATGATATCACCTCCAAACCACCTGCAACTATCGAGTACGAGTAACAGATTAAGTGATGATAAAATGAATTACGAAAAAAATTACCGTGAACTTGAATCTACATATTATATGCCTGCATTCAGCCGGGACCTGATGCTTGTAAAGGGATCTGGATGCAATGTCACCGACGCAGAAGGAAAGACCTACCTTGACCTTGTTGCTGGCATTGCGGTCTGCAGCAGCGGGCACTGTCATCCAAAGGTCGTTCAGGCAATCCAGAAACAGGCCGCAGAGCTCATCCACTGTTCAAACCTTTACTATGTCCCTCACCAGGGAACACTTGCAAAACGGCTGGTTGAGTATTCAGGACTGAAAAAAGCATTCTTCTCAAACT
>JAAYPD010000428.1 GCA_012520015.1 Methanomicrobiales archaeon | reverse complement strand
ATTTTATAATATTCCTTTTTCTGCCTGGGTTTTAGGTATATCAGGGGATTGTAGTCAGGAATATCTGCAGCCAGTATTATCTTTGAAAAGTTACCCTGCAGTTCTTCTGCATTATATTCCCTGTCCTTGTACACGAATCTGTACTTTTCACATAATCTCCTGGCAGTTGAAAGAAAAAGCCTTCCAAATAGGATCTTTTTTACAAGTGTGTGAGTCCTGTACGGTGATGGAAGATCGATGATCCCACTTCCTTCAAGGTTTGAAAACACCCACTCACGTTCCATGTCATGGAACTGCTTGTATGGAAATGGTGCAGAAGTGATTAGATCTGTGGACAGGCATGTCTTACCAGCTGGAAGATATGGTTTTTGTGAATGCCTGTTCCACGTGCCTGCGATGTGTTTTCTGAAATTATCACATGAGCGGGTGCAAAGTGAGATGTGCTCTTCTGATCCAAGAACCTTCCTTCCGCCTTTATAATTGGTAAGTGGGAAAGAGGTGACCAGGATAAAAGTAACTGCTTTCTGGTTGAACAGGTACCTGATGACCTGTTTTTTATAATAAATCTCCTGTAGAAAATCTTTCAGATCTGAGGGAGATGTGACGACCTCCACGAAGATGAGTGATCCATCTGGTTTTGTCATCAAAAGATCAAATTCAGCAAGGTCCTGTCCATTTCCCCTTATTGTGATATCACCGTTTCTTGAATAAAAAAAACCATTCTGACCAAGGGCAGGAAAGGGCTTTTTTCCCCTTACATCCGCTCCTTTTAGCACTACTGCTTTGATGGCATCAGTCCTGTCTGCAATATCCAAAAAGAGCTCATATGCAATCATCTCAAACCAGCGCCCTTCTGCAGATCTCATGTAAGAAATCTCATCTGAAAAGAGATTTTTCTTTTCAATTCGTGAAAGATGCCTCAATGCCCGTTGTGCATGTTCTTTTCGCGGCTGGCATTGCTGATGATGTGATTTTATCCATTGAGCGAGATCATCCATTATTCAATGACACTATCCTCCACATTTCTCTGGTATGGTATTGTACAAAAAAATCATCCTGATATTTATCTTCAGAACTGAAGATGGACAACTCCTTTAAAATTACATCATGATTACAGATATATGTTGTTCCCGCGCAGCACTTTATTTTTAATATCCGGGGTCATAAGAATAGATCTTCAATATATTGCCGGATTATCCTTGTGTACATGTGAAAAATTCTAAAAATATTTATATGGTAAAACATCATTCTAATAGTGCTACAGATCAGTGACTCATAGGGTTCGTAGCTCAGTTAGGCAGAGCGCCTGGCTTTTAACCAGGTGGTCGGGGGTTCAAATCCCCTCGAGCCCGTTCCACTACAGTTGTGGTCTTTTGTGCAGACTTTTTACCGAAATGCATTTCCAGGGGGTATGGCGTGACTGTCGAGCTGAACGTACTTAAACATGAGATGGTACCAGAACATAGTATCATGAGTGAAGACGATTTAAAAAACCTTTATACTCGATACCAGATAGGTCCTGAACAATTGCCGAAAATTTATCATGATGATCCTGCAGTTTTATCAATAGGGGCCAGAATTAGCGACGTAGTAAAAATCGTCAGGAAAAGTATGACTGCCGGTCGTGCAGAATCCTACCGTCTTGTGGTAAGACGACCTAAAAAATAACCTTCCGGGGCTGATCTGTTGTTAGACTTAAGTATTCTTTCTCAGGCTTTCTTTTCGCGCGAGCACGTTGCCCGTCACCAGCTGGATTCTTATAATCATTTTCTCATCAACAATCTACAGAAGGTAGTTGATGAACAGCGGGTAATCGAGACGGACATTGAAACACGGGGAAAAGGTAATGAACCGGTCTCTGTTGAACTTGGAGAGCTGAAGATCTTAAAACCGCTTGTTCGTGAAGCAGATGGTTCTCAGTCAGAGCTTTTTCCAGGGGAGGCGCGGCTGCGTAACATCACCTATGCTGCACCTATTCAGCTGGATCTTACACTTGTACAGGGCGGAGTCAGTCATGAACCTGTCACTGCAACCATAGGGCAGCTTCCCATCATGGTGGGCTCTGTTGCCTGCAACCTGCATGGTATGACAGATGAAGAGCGGACTGCTCATGGAGAAGACCCGCTTGATCCGGGTGGATATTTCATTGTAAATGGAACAGAACGCGTGCTGATGACACTCGAAGATCTTGCCTCAAACAAGATCATGACCGAGTACACCGAGAGGTATAACGAACGCATCTATGTTGCAAAGGTGTTTTCACAATACCGGGGATATCGCGCGCTGGTTGTCGTTGAACGCAACAGGAAAAATCTGCTTGAAGTGACCTTCCCTTCCGTCGCCGGGCATCTCCGTTTTGTCGACATGATGAGGGCACTTGGTATGACATCAGACGCTGATGTTGTCAAGGCCGTCTCAACCGATGAAGAGATCCTCACATTTATGATGCAGAACCTGGAGGAGAGCGAGTGTGATACGGTGGAATGTGGTGTAATGTATGTCGGGAAAAAACTTGCACCAAACCAGACTCGCGATTATCAGCGCAAACGTGCAGAATTTGTGCTTGATAACTATCTTCTTCCTCATCTTAACTACCTGATGCCCAGGATTGTAAACGAGGAAGATGAGAAATGTATGAAGATCGTTCATTCCGTCAGGCTTGCAAAGGCCCATTTCCTTGGCCGGATGGCAGAGGCCTGTTTTGACCTTGTTCTTAACCGACGCCGGATCGATGACAAGGATCACTATGCAAACAAGCGGCTCAAGCTTGCCGGTGATTTAATGGAAGATCTCTTCCGTATCTCTTTAAACCGGCTTACACGCGACGTCAAGTACCAGCTTGAACGTGCCAGCATGAGACACAGGGATCTCTCTATCGCCACTGCTGTTCGTGCTGACGTTTTGACTGAGCGCCTGCTTCACCCACTTGCAACAGGTAACTGGGTTGGAGGAAGAACGGGAGTATCCCAGCTTCTTGACAGGGTTGATCACATGAGTGTTCTCTCCCACCTGAGAAGAGTCATCTCTCCTCTATCCCGTTCACAGCCTCATTTCGAGGCCCGTGACCTGCACCCGACCCAGTGGGGACGGATCTGTCCGAGTGAAACCCCTGAAGGACCAAATTGTGGTCTTGTTAAAAACTTCGCACAGATGGTTGAGATTAGTAAAGGTGTCCAGTCTGACGAGGAGATAATTAAAATGCTCTATGGTATGGGCGTTGAAAGAATAGGAGTTGAGATCTGATGGATTCTGCACAATCCAGGGTCTTCGTTGACGGGGCACTCATCGGTCTTGTTGAAGATCCAAGGAACCTTATCTCACAAATCAGGACGATGAGAAGGCAGGGTGTCATCTCCACCGAGGTCAATTGTTCTTACAAAGAGTTCAACGGGGACATCATCATCCATACTGACCGAGGGAGGGCCAGAAGGCCATTGATAGTCCTTGAGAATGGTGTTCCACAAATCCCTCCGGAAGATCTAATAAAATTGAAGAACAAAGAGATTGAATTTGATGATTTTATTAAAAAAGGATATATTGAGCTGATTGATGCAGAAGAGGAAGAGGACCTGAATGTCGCGCTCAGGCAGGAAGATATCACGCCTGAACATACCCATGTTGAGATCGATCCATCTTTAATCCTTGGAATTGGGGCTGCACATGTGCCATTCCCTGAACACAACTCTTCTCCACGTGTTACCATGGGAGCAGGAATGGTCAAGCAGGCGCTTGGGTTTGGATGTGCAAACATGAAGCTAAGGCCTGATACCCGTGGGCATCTGCTTCATTATGTTCAAAAACCCCTGGTGTATACACAGACATCAGATGTCATCGGATCTGATGACCGCGCGGCTGGTCAGAACTTTGTTGTGGCCATCCTCTCGTACGAGGGGTATAACATTGAAGATGCCCTCATCTTCAACAAGGCGTCCATCGACAGGGGAGTTGGACGATCACACTTTTTCAGGACATATGAAGGAGAAGAACGTCGTTATCCTGGTGGCCAGATTGACAGAATTGAAGTCCCTGACGAAGATGTGACCGGGGCACATGGTTCAGATTATTATGCAAACCTTGACGATGATGGAATCATCAACCCTGAAACTATTGTCAGGGAGAAGGATGTCATCATCGGAAAGACTTCTCCGCCTCGTTTCCTTGAAGAACCTACTTCTGAACTGATTACCGTGGAAAAGCGTCGGGACACATCGGTGACCATGCGCTCTAACGAGCATGGCATTGTTGACACAGTCATCCTGACCGAAGGGGAGAATAACTCAAAACTTGTAAAGGTAAGGACACGCGATCTCCGTGTTCCCGAAGTAGGGGACAAGTTTGCATCAAGACATGGACAGAAAGGGGTCGTCGGACTCATCTCTCCTTGTGTAGATATGCCTTTTACAGAAAGTGGTCTGACACCAGACCTGGTCATCAATCCCCATGCAATCCCTTCCCGTATGACCATCGGCCACATGCTTGAGATGCTTGGCGGGAAGGTGGGTTCTCTTGAAGGGCGCCGTATTAAAAGCACCGCATTTTCAGGGGAAAAAGAAGATAATCTTCGTGCATCCCTTAAAAAGTTCGGGTTTTCACATTCCGGCCGTGAAGCGATGTGGGACGGTATTACCGGAAGAAGATTCTTTGCAGACATTTATATCGGTGTCATCTACTACCAGAAGCTCTACCACATGGTCTCCTCAAAAATGCATGCCCGTTCCAGGGGTCCTGTGCAGGTTCTCACCCGCCAGCCTACTGAAGGTCGTGCCCGTGAGGGAGGTCTGCGTTTTGGAGAGATGGAACGTGACGTCATGATCGGTCATGGTGCTGCCATGGCTCTCAAGGAACGTCTGCTTGAAGAATCAGACAAGGTTACCGAGTACGTATGTGCCAGGTGTGGCATGGTCGCCATGCTGGATCGCAAACAGAATATTACCAGATGTCTCAATTGTGGCAGTGAAACCGATATCTACCCGGTTGAGATGTCATATGCATTCAAATTACTCCTGGATGAGATGAAGAGCATGACAATTGCTCCCCGTCTCAACCTGGAGGATGTAGTATAAGGAGGAGAGAAGCAATGCCAAGTCCTAAAAGGATCGGGAAGATTGAGTTTGGTCTCCTCTCCCCGAAAGAGATCAGGCAGATGAGTGTAAAGAAGATCGTCTGGGCAGATACTTATGACGATGACGGTTTTCCATATCCTCAGGGCCTGATGGATCTGCACCTTGGTGTGATTGATCCAGGTCTTCGGTGCAAAACCTGCAGCCAGAAAGCAGGCGAATGTCCAGGTCACTTTGGTCACATAGATCTGGCAAAACCTGTCATTCATGTAGGGTATACAAGGCTTATCCGAAAACTGCTCCGCGTCACCTGCAGGGAATGCGGGCGCCTGCTCTTGTCTGACGAAGAGATCGAGAAGATCATCGGACCTGAAGAAGAGATGGGAAGTGACTCAGTAAGTGAAAAGGACGTGAAAAAAGAGCGTATATGCCCGCATTGTGGTGAGCAGCAGCTTAAGATAAACTTTGAAAAACCTACCACATTTGCAGAGATCACGACTGATGAGCGGGGAAAAAAAGTAGAGAACAAACTTACCCCGGCAGATATCCGTGCCCGTCTTGAAAAGATCCCTGATGACGATCTTCAAAAACTTGGAATCGTCGGCAGGGTGGCCCGCCCTGAATGGACTATCATGACCGTACTTCCTGTCCCCCCGGTAACCATGAGGCCGTCCATCATCCTTGAAAATGGTCAGAGATCTGAAGATGATCTAACCCACAAGCTGGTTGATATTATCAGGATTAACCAGCGGTTCAAGGAAAACCAGGATGCAGGCGCCCCACAACTGATCATAGAGGATCTCTGGGAACTTCTTCAGTATCATGTAACCACATACATCGATAACGAAGTTGCCGGCTGCCCTCCTGCACGTCACAGGTCAGGCCGTCCACTCAAGACCCTGTCCCAGCGCCTTAAAGGAAAAGACGGGCGTTTCAGAGGGAGTTTATCAGGAAAGCGTGTAAACTTCTCATCCCGTACTGTCATCTCTCCTGATCCAAACCTCTCCGTAAGTGAGGTTGGTATACCACTAAAGATTGCCAACGAGATGACTATTCCTGTTCAGGTTACGATCTTTAATATTGATGAGCTCAGACGGATTGTGAGAGTAGGACCAGACCGGCCTGATCTCAAATCTCCCTGTGGTGCAAATTATGTTATCAGACCTGACAAGCGTCGTATCCGTCTGGTGAAAGGAACAGGCACAGATGACGGAAACCTTGATTTTGTAGCTGATCAGCTCGAAGTCGGGTGGATTGTTGAACGCCATCTCCGCGATGGAGATATTGTTCTCTTTAACCGGCAGCCATCGCTTCACCGGATGTCAATCATGGCTCACTGGGTACGGCTTATGGATGGGAAGACATTTCGTCTTAACCCCTCAGTCTGTCCCCCATATAACGCGGACTTTGACGGGGATGAGATGAACCTGCATATTCCACAGACAGAAGAAGCCAGGGTCGAGGCAGCCATGCTTGCCGCTGTGCATGAAAATATCCTGTCCCCCAGGTTTGGAGGACCTATCATCGGCGGTATTCATGACCATATATCCGGCATCTTTCTCTTAACCCATACCATCCGATGGTTTACCAAAGAAGAAGCCATCGATCTTATCAAAAACAACCAGGTAGACAGGCTGGGTGAACCCGGAAAAGTAGAGAATGGTAAGCAGTACTGGTCCAATAAGCAGATCTTCTCTAAGATCCTCCCCGGCGATCTGAACATGGTCTTTCGTGCATCCTCCTGTATTGGCTGTGATGAATGCAAGCGGGTTGATTGCGAACGGGATGCCTATGTACAGATAATTGATGGGGAATTAATGTCCGGTGTTATTGATAAAAAAGCAGTGGGTGCTTTTGACGGAGCAATTCTCCATCGTATCATCAGGCAGTATGGATTTGAACGGGCTGCACACTTTATCGATGACATGACCCGTCTCTCAATCAGGGCAATCATGCATGACGGGTTCACTTTTGCCATCGATGATGAAGATCTGTCCAAGAGTGATTATGGCCAGATCCGTGAAGTACTAGGAAGAGCAGCCCAGGACGTAGAGCGGCGTATTCAGATCTTCGAGGATGGCCAGCTTGAGCCAATGCCTGGCAGGACTCCGGAAGAAACTCTTGAAATGCAGATCATGCAGGTCCTTGGAAAGGCTCGTGACAATACCGGAGATATTGCAGGCCGACACCTTGGTCTGTCCAACTCTGCTGTTGTCATGGCTGTTTCCGGAGCCAGAGGTT
>JAAYPD010000427.1 GCA_012520015.1 Methanomicrobiales archaeon | reverse complement strand
CCGCCGTTATTGGGACTGAACTTATAAAAAACCGGTTCTGTATTGTAATTACCCCTCCCTGGTGCTTAATCGTCCCATGATAATGAGGAACAAACTGGTAAGATAAGGAAAGCTCCTGCCGTCCTTCAGCCTCTGACATTGCGGTGTTCCTTCCCGGTCCAGGGCTGCACATGGGTGGCAGTGTATCTGTGTACTGCACCCGGTAGCCGGCCGGAATAACCAGAGAGATAATGCAGGCGATTGCATTGCTCCTACCCTGCCTGATGAGGGTCTTCTCAAATTTCCATGAACCGCTTACTGTCTTTAGTATTTTGTCAACATGGAAGAGGAAGAGGATAGAAAGACCCATGAGTAAAAGTCCTGTTGTAGTACCTGCCCCAAGTAAGACCGGCTCATCAAGGAGACAGGAGAGTATGATTAATACGAGGAAGACTACAAGGAATCCGTCAGCACAGGGAGTGGTCTTCACCTTTTTATGGCACCTCAATGCGGGAAAGGATATCCCTGATGATATCAGCCGGCCTGATTCCCTCGATCTCTGCCTCCCTTGTCAGGTACAGCCGGTGAATTAGCACGGACTGTGCAATCTTCCTGATGTCATCAGGGATGACATATGTTCTTCCGGCAAGTGCTGCAGCGCCTTTTCCACCTTTTACAAATGAAATGGATGCCCTGCTGGATGCACCAAGACCTATGTCAGGGTGATTTCTTGTGGCGATGATAATATCCCTGATGTACTTGTGGATCGGATCTTCCATACGGACCTCGGAGACCTTGTTAATTGCTGCCTGCAGTTCTTCCGGAGCTGTTACCGGCTTTAGTCTTTCAGCAAACCTGCTCCATGTCAGGGCTCCGGAAGATGCCCTTTTGATAACTTCAAGTTCCTCGTCAGAGCTCAGGGGAGAGAGGACTATGCTGAACATGAACCGGTCACGCTGGGCCTCAATAAGGGGGAAGGTTCCTTCAAGCTCAAAAGAGTTCTGGGTAGCAATTACTATGAACGGCCTTGGGACAGGTAGGGTAATGCCATCAATGGTAGCCTGCCGCTCGCTCATGGCCTCAATAAATGCAGACTGTGCCTTTGGGTGAACCCTGTTCATCTCATCTGCAAGGAGCACATTGGTGAACACGGGGCCCTTTCGAAGGGTGAACTCGCATGACTGCTGATCATAGATACGGACCCCGATCATGTCAGCTGGCTGGAGATCCACGGCACCCTGGATACGGGCAAATTCACAGCCGGTTACAAGGGCAATCGCCTTTGCAATAGTAGTCTTTGCAGTCCCGGGCAGTCCTTCAATCAGGATATGTCCTTCCGAAAGGAGGGCTATAAGAATGAGCTCTATAAGCTCCTGGTTTCCAACGATAAACGGAGATAAGGAGGATACCACTTCTGCATGAAATCCTGCAAGTGCAGAGATCCTGACTCTGTCACTGTCATCATTCCAGTTATCCTCTTTCTGATTCTCATCTGTTCCTGTATTCATGGTATTTTAAACATCCTGATATTTATCTGCACTTCCTAATATCTTCACAGGCCCCGGGTCAATAAAAGAGAGATCCGGTGGTCTTTTCCTTAAAAAAAAGGCACAGGCAAGCAGGGCAATTAACACCACCAGGCCTTTGATGATGGGATCTGAACGAATCAGCCCGGCAAGCCAGCCAAATCTGTTCTGGTCTGCGGTCCGGCTGTGAACCTGTTCGATCAGAAGTTTTGGACGGTACGTGATGATGTTTGTAATAAACTGCCTGTTTCCCCACTCAGGTTCCAGGCCTGACATTGAGTTGATGAAAACACCCGAATCAGAGAGGACAATAAGTTCCCCGTCTCCTGCCTGCTCCCGTGCAAGAACGGTATACCGGCCAAATGATTCGCCAGATGACATCCGGTAATCGGAATTGAGATCTATCCAGCTCATGATCCCGGTCTGGATTATTGCCTGCCCGCCGGTGAGAGGTTTTGCCTTGTCAAGAACAAGTGATTCTACCCCTGCTGTTAATGGATGGTCAGTCACCGGATTAGTGACGATTATCGAGGAGTTATTGTATGCCCGGTCTAATCCGGCAAGATAGGAGGGACCGATCCTGATAGAACTTGCAAGGCCTGAAAGAAGGCTGTTTCCTGCATCGGTCTCGTCGGCAAGGATTATTGTATTTCCTCCATGCAAAAAGCTCCTGATATCATTTATCTCTTCATCAGAATATGTCCCGGTTGGAGCAATAATCAGGAAGGCTGAGTCAGTCTTCCCTTTCAATAGCCCGATATCCTGGATCATCTCTGTTGTATACCGGTCAGGCTTATGGAAAAATTCAGAGCTGCCGTTCCATCCAGGATTATCCCTTGATAAATCATATGAATTTGTTGTCAGAAAGATTCCAAGGATAAGAAGGGTGGCACATACCATAAGTCCTGCCAGGTAATTATATCTCATCCTTCCTCCCTTTGCATAACTCCCTGACCATTGCTGCTGCCTCTGCCATGGCTTTTGTGCATCCGGGCCTTGTGCATCCCCCGTACCTTACCCGTTCATACCATGTGATAAACCTGGTAAAACCCGTCCTGCACTCGTCTTCCTGAATTGACTCTGATATCTCCCGTGGGGTCATTACCGGAGAGATGACGATCCCCTGGCTGCCGGACAATACACGGAGAAGATCCAGATATACCCACCTTGGCGACCCAGCTGGTTCAGTAAAAGCCTCTGCAGATATACTCATATCCCCGTCCCAACTCCCAGGTATATTTTGTCCGGTCACAGGTACATTACTCTCCATGTTATTGGGAGATTCCTCCAAAAAGCCATTTGCCCTGGTCCCCACGATCCCTTTTCTCCAGAAGTAAATCGCAGGGATTGCAAAGAGGAGAATGGCCGGGACGATTAACATCACCGGCTGGAAAGGACTGGTATTTGAGCTGGTCACAGAAGTAATCTGTATACCATCAGATATGACGGTGTAATGCTGGCTTTCAGATGGGGTAAGGGGATATGCAGGGTCTTCTGACCGGACAAATAAATCAAAAGTTCCCTCCGGAATGGGCACCATAACCAGGCAGGTCCCGGCCTGACTTGTAAGGACAGTATCATAGACCTGGTCATTTTGGTAAATGGTCACCGGAACTGCAGGAACAGGATCCCTGGCGGTAAGTAACCAGGTAAGGTTCACGGCGGCCATACCTTTTACCGGAAGCACTTTAAGAGCAAGTTTTGTCTCAAGTGGAGTTACATGAATCAACGAGGGTTCTGAATACGCAGTCCCCCACCTGGCCTTCAAGAGATGATCCCCGGCTGAAATATTATGCACTTTAAAAGATGATCTGAACTCTCCAATCTCATCTGGTACAATCTTTAAAACAGGAACATTGTCGATAGAGATCTCCACTGGAAAATACTCTTCCTGTGACCCGGAGATGAACCCGTACATCTCCACTTTATCCTGGAATGTTACATTAACCGGGGCTGGGAGGAATGATACAAAAGGAGTGCCGGCTTTTGCAAACCTGGTGTACCGGTCACGTTCACTCTGCCTATCTGCAACCATCCCGGTCAGGTGATCAAGTTCAGTCCTGCTCTGTCTCACCGGGGACGTGTCAACACCAAGGCTGCCTCCACGCGCAGATAATGAGTCTGTAACATCGGCGTACTGGTTCTGCAGGGTCTGGATCCGGTTTTTTAGTGCCCTTCCCTGTAACCTGACCCTGGTCACAGAATCCGGATCATTCTCGTCATGGTATTGTATCTCAAGTTTTTCAAGAGATTTGAGTGATTCAGATGAAGATACAAACTGGGAGAGGAGATCTTTCTGCTTTCCTGTGTCCTCTGAGAATTGTGCAATTTCACTCTCATTCATGTCCAGTCTGATTACCAGGTTCTGAAGATCATGATACCTGCTGGCATATCTTGAGAGATCATGGCTGGCAAATTCAATGTCATCTTTTCGAAGTGTGACCGCGATGGTTCCGCTATAGTCAAGCAGTTCCTGCATCAGGGGCAGAAGGTCAGTTGAGCTATTAAAGGCCTGCTTCCTGAGATCTCCGGCATTCAGGTGATACGAGGTCTCCTGGATATTTTTTCCAACCGGGTATAACTGTGGTGTAACTCCGTTTCCAACCAGAAGACCGGCAACAATTATTACAACCAATGCATATGCCAGGAAAAAGATGTAATTTTTTAGCCGGCTGCTTACCCGTATAATATCACCCAGACCTTTCTAATCACGATGATCCCAAAAAGAATGGTCCCGACGCCGGCAATAATCATGATATTCCTGACATAACCAGGACGGACATATCTTGTATCGATAAGCTCTGCAATAATCAGGATCCCAATCAGCCAGAGAACAAAGAGGATCTCCATATTAAATGAACCGGCAGAGAACATGAACGTGACAATGATGATAAACCAGGATACCATGGTTCCAATAATCAGGGGTTTTTTTGATAGTTTCATGGCAGAAGTTGTCCTGGTATCTGTTCTTCTTTTTCAGGTTTCCAGTGTAATGAGGGAAATTATCCAGATGTGCACCAACTTTTACCCTCAATTTTTTCCCGGTTTTCCTGGCATGGGGCGCTAACTATTTATGTATTATTGTACTATATTCAATCAATATATATTTAGATCCTGATGCAGTCTGAACCGGATGGGGGTCCGGTGAAGATGATATAATTATCTGGCAGGGATGGGATAATTTAGAAATGCTCAAGAGTGTAGCAGGTGAACATTCATACAGGAACAGTGCGGGGATAGTACTTGGGGAACCGTTTGCCACCTCACTTACTATGTAAAAATGAATTCATTGCATGATTCATGGTGCTTTCAAGGGGAGACTGCCCTGGAATGTGATGAGATATGGTGTCATGCCGGGCTGTGCATAAGGGATGATAATTATTCATCAGATAATACGACAGCCCTGACCAGTCCGTACCACATTGAACCTCTACCAGGATCTCATCCTGACCTCTTTTCAAAGACGGCAGTCCTGATACCTGCATACAATGAAGGAAGTATTATTGACTTGGTTGTTTCTGAAGCAAAGAAAATTGTTCCCCATGTCATCGTAATAGATGACGGTTCATCAGATAATACTGCAGAAAAAGCTCAGTCTGCCGGTGCAGAGGTTATCAGGCTCATGGAAAACCAGGGTAAAGCCGGGGCTGTTATGACCGGGTTCATGCATGCAAAGAGAAGCGGGGTTGAGACTATCGTCCTCCTTGACGGTGACGGTCAGCATGATCCAAGGGAGATACCTGTTGTCGCTGCCCCGGTTCTGACTGGGATTGCTGACATGGTGATTGGTTCCCGTTTCATGGGAGATAAGAGTCAGATACCCCTGTACCGAATGATTGGGCAGCAGGTTCTGAACGGGTTTACAAGATTTGCCTCCAGGGTTGCCATCACCGACTCCCAGTCCGGGTTTCGGGTCCTTGGTAAACGGGCGATGGATAACCTTGACTTTTATTCAAAAGGGTATAACCTTGAGTCAGATATGATAACTCACTTTGCCGCGACCGGGATCAGGATGGTTGAAGTTCCGATATCAGTCAGGTATGATGTGCCAAACAAGCATAAGATGAATCCTCTCCGGCATGGGGCCGGGATAATCTCCCACCTGTTCATTGACATAACAAGAAAAAGCCAGGTGTTGTCAAAAATTCCCTCAATGACGACACTTATCTTTGGCGCCGCAATATTTTTCGCATTTTTATCCGGTCTCTTCTTCAGGCCTTTCCTTGAGATCCACCTGCTCTCCATCGGACTTTTCACGATGATAATGAGCAGCTACGGGCTCATGTACCAGTTGATTCACCGCTCATAACTCATGAGAAAGGACCGTTCTTCTCTTCCTGGAATTGATCTCTGCCTGGGCAGGTAATCCAGCATTGAGCGCTCATATCCGGTTTTCGGACAGGTCAGGATGACCCCGCTGCCGGTCCATGCCTCTCATATTTCAATCTGTGATGCATACATATCCATGGATTTAAATGAAAGAGAATGAATGGGACAAAAACCTCACTGACAGAATATCTACAATGGCAAAAGAACTGGGCGCTGATATAACTGGTGTTGCAGATCCGCAGGTATTTACTAGCCCTGAGTACCAGGGAAATAATCCGCTGACTTTGCTGCCTTCCCTGAAGTCAATCATTCTTATTGGAGTTTTCATTCCAAAGGGGGCCTTTTTACCTCTCCCTGGAGGCAGAGGTCTTTATACCAATACCCTTATGGCCGGTACTGCAACCCTCAGGGTGATGGCGTACCATGTTGCAAGGGAGCTGGAAAGGGAAGGGTATATTGCCACAATAGCGCCAAGCGAAGGCAGTGAATTTGGATACTGGTACGCTGATAAAAATACCTTTATGGCAGATTTCTCCATGAAATATGCAGCATATTCCGCAGGGCTGGGTTCATTTGGGAAAAATCACCTGTTTATCTCTGATGCATTCGGGTCAAGGGTGAGGTTTACTGCAATCCTGACCGATGCACCTTTGCAGCTTGGGACAAGGTCTGAAACCTTTATTCATCAGGCATGCATGAACTGTTCGGCCTGTATCGATGCCTGCCCTCCAAAAGCTCTGAAACATGATGGGACCATCTCAAGGGAGGGATGTGCAAAGTACATGTTCGAGACATTAGGAGGACTCAGGTGTGGTATGTGTATTCGTGCCTGCCCGCTTTCATGCCCGGATGAGAACGGGGTTTGACAATTATTGTTTATGTACAGGTTAGGAACCCCCTGTTCTCTTTTTCTGGAATGAGAGTTTAAGGCAGATGACTACCTGCCGGGTTAATGCATTGATCTTATGGCTGAAAGGCGCAGGTATGTATGGTAGGCCGGATGTTTACCTGCCCTGAAGGATTTATGGAAAGATTTACCAGATTAACCTCATATGATCAGTATTATTGTTGGCACAAGGCCGGAGATTATCAAGATGTCCCCGATCATCCGGGAGTGTCAGAGACGAGATATCGATTTTTCTCTTCTTCACACTGGTCAGCATTACTCGTACGGGATGGACAGGATATTTTTTGAGGAGCTGAATCTTCCGTTCCCGGATCATCACCTGGACGTGGGATCAGGATCTCATGCCGGACAGACCGGGGCGATCATGAGCGGTACATGAATGAAAGGATTTGAGTTCTAAAATTAATTTTTGGTTTCATGAAGAAAAGTAACTCAAATAACTTATTAATCCTATAGAAGCAAGAACAATTTTGAACGGAGAAAAAAATAAATTGTGAGGGTTTTTATGAGTACCATTGAAGAAGCAGTAAAACTATTGCCCCCAAATATACGGGTAAATGTTCGGGTTTACATCGATTCTCTCATAGAAAAACAGAGGTTGCATCCTGTCAAACCACTTAGTCAGGATTGGGCCGGTGGATTTTCCGAGTTCAAATCAGAATATACATCAATGGGTCTTCAAAAAATCTTTTCTTCTCCTTCCCCTCCAGCACCCGCTTCACCCTCCGGACAGGAGCCACGTAGAACCTCACAGTGATAACCATCTTCTCCCCTCTCCTACTCCCGGAAAGACTCATCATCCCGACTACTACTCCCCATTCGTATCCCGGATCACCTCATCCCCTAAACAAAGAAGAATCGGAATCACCTGAGCTTTCCTGGCCTAAACGACTCGATCCCGTCCAGGTATATCACAACGATCTCGCCTTCCACCCGGAACTGACCAACCTTCTCCAACGACATAACTCCGGAAGGGGTGAAACTCTCCAGGTCAAATCACAGATACACTTCTTCCAGACCAAACACTGCACGAACTTCAGGTGAGGACTGTAAATGCCCGGTGGTAACAGGCCTTGCAGAGCGTTCCCGGTTTTTCATTCCTCTTTGTTCGTTCCAGGTAATGGATCGGTTTTCTCCCTCAGACAATACACGGTTTCTTGTCAGGTCAGCCATCCACCAGTCTAAACTCATTCGGATTGATGGTTGAGAACAAAACTTTTTCTGGATGAGTGGATGAACCCTTGTTCAGAGGATTTTGTCGCTCATCAGGATGATCACAAGAGATGGAATAAAATTGCGAATATATCATTGATACCTTTAAATACCTATCATCATTTAATGATATATATCAATGACAGGTTAATATACATATCAACACTTATTAAATACGTGTGACAAATCCTGATGATAATATGGAATCAGAAAAAATTATTGATTTCATACATCTTCTCTCGGCATTTCACGCGACTCATCCATTGTAACATTAGAAGAACGTATTTCTGATGAATATCCAGTTCATGCTGATATTGTAATCAAAGATAATTCAATCAATTATATAATAGAGTTAAAAAAACGATTATCTCTGCAAACTTTTAGCCAGGTAGCACTTCAACAGGCCCTTCTTAAAAACGAACTCTCTAATTATCGGAATATATTTGTAATTGCTGCCAATGTAATCACTTCAGAGTATCAATCATTGGCAGAAAAAATGGGGATTCAACTCATTCAACTTCCATATAATCTCCTCGTTCATCAAAAAAATTTCACTCCATCATCGAAAGGAAAAATAACAGCAGATAAATCCTGGAGAGTTGTGACCAGACTTCTAAAAGAAAAAGCTACATCAATAAGACAAATATCAGTCAAAGAAGGAATTTCTTATGGCCTTTCTCATAAAGTAATACAGGAGTTACTGGATTCACATATAGCCAGTAAAGACGATTATTTAATCAGAATATCGGACATCTCTCCATTACTCAATATTATTGCATGGGAGAGAAATCTGAAAAAACTTAAAATTGATGAGTTTTGGCTCCCCCATGAAAATATCCATCCTGCAGCACAGGAGCTCAGTTATGTTAGCGAAGAACAGGGAATTAATCTTGTATTTAATTCCTTTACGGCAGCTGGCCTTTATACAGGATATGCAGTAAAGCATGACGAACTACATTTTTACCTTGAAAAAGAACAATTGACCTCCTTTAAAAATCAATATGAAGAGACATCAGGCTCTATCCGAGCGGTTGTATATCGCCCGGACAGAGATGTGATGCGAAATTCAAATACTATTGAAGGCGTGAAGGTTACCTCTCCAGGTCAAACACTCCTTGATATCGCGGGAATGGGGTATTCCGGGATAACATTAGCGAAGAATATGGTGGAAATATTTGACAAGTTATAACCCTACCCCGGCAATAATCTCAGAATCTTTAGATATCCTTCATTTTATCTGGGATTATGCCAATGAACATGAATCGCCTCATTCACCAAATCCCATGGTGCTGATAGGAGGATGACTTCACCTGTCGTAGAGTATATTGAAAGATACCCCTGAATCATGTATTATTGCGATATATTTATTAAAATAAAGATCCTATTTTACATCAGTACTAAATCCAGGCTTTCGGGCAGTCATTTCTGACAAAACCGACCATCGCTCCGTGAACCAGGATCCATTGAAAAGATATCCTCACAATCATATGATCAGTATTATTGTTGGCACAAGGCCGGAGATCATCAAGATGTCCCCGATCATTCGGGAGTGCCAGAGGCGAGATATCGATTTTTCTCTTCTCCACACCGGCCAGCATTACTCATATGAGATGGACCGGATTTTTTTTGAGGAACTGAACCTCCCGGTGCCGGATCATCATCTGGATGTCGGGTCAGGGTCTCATGCCGACCAGACCGGGGCTATTATGAGCGGGATTGGACGGGTGTATGAAGAGGAGCGACCAAAAAATTTCAAGTCGATTTTTATGAATCTTTTTAGGTAATTATTTAATGTTTCATTTAAATAAAGATAAAAAAATTTTGTTGATATCAGGTTGGTATACACCTGAAATTGGAGGATATGTTAAAATTGTCCATGAATTAGCGATAAAATTATCTGAATTTGGATATCGTATAGATATTTTAACATCTAATTACTCTAATAAAATAGAAACTGAAAAAATCAACAACATTACCATATATAGGATACCATCTTGGAGAATAATAAATAATAATTACCCAATACCTAAAATTGGCTTTAAAAACTGTTTTTTTATAATAAAACTAATTAAATCAAGATATCATTGTGTAATTACAAATACTAGATTTGTTCCAATTTGCTTTTATGGTTTATTCTTTACTTTTCTATCAGGGATCCCATTTATCCATATAGAACATGGTTCTTGCCATCCTATATCAGATAATTGGTTAGTATCAATTATTGGAAGAATTTTTGATCATACACTAGGCTCAATTCTCATTCAATGTGCAAAAAAAAATATAGGAGTATCATACTCTGCAGCAAATTTTTTATCTCATTTGGGTTCAAAAAATCCAATTGTAATACATAATAGCCTTGATTTCACAATATTCAAGAACATTGAACATGACAATAGAAATTTTGCAGATAATAAATTGATAATCTCCTATGTTGGAAGGTTAATTTATGGAAAAGGGGTACAAGATTTAATAAAAATTTTTCCTCAATTAAATGGGAACGTGAAAATGTTAATCGTAGGAGATGGGCCGTATAAAAAAAATCTAGAAGAACTAGCTAAAAATGTTGAAATTATGAATATTAATTTTTTAGGAGAAATAATACCTGAAGAAATTCCAAATATTTTTAGTATATCTGATATTATAGTCAATCCATCATATTCAGAAGGTTTACCTACTTCAGTCATAGAAGCCTGTGCTGCTGGATGTGCTGTTGTTGCCACTAATGTTGGGGGGACAAATGAAATTATACAAAATGAGATTAATGGATTTCTTTATCTACCTAAGGATCATGAAAAATTAATAGAAATATTAAATGTATTGATTCTTGATGTAGAATTACGAAAAAGAATTGGAAACAATGCAAAAAATTATGTCATTAATAATTTTTCATGGGATACTGCAATAAATAAGTGGATTTCCTTAATTGAGAATATCAGAAAATTCTGATTTCATTAGATTAATTTAGAAAAATGGTTCATAGATGCACTGAAAAATATTAATACTCTCAATATCCTTAAAAATTGAATTCAATCCATAATGAATAAAAATGAAAATCTTTTATTAATTTAATGAGATTAAAAATGAGAATTCTTATCTGCTCTTCAGAATATCCTCCAGAAGGTTCTGGAATAGCTAAAGTAATTTTAGGCATTATTGAAGCCATCAACAAAACAAATATAGAGATTGTTGCCTGTTCTCCATCTGGTCCAGATATTTTTTTAGGAAATTCTAAATTGATTGAGAAAACTGGGATACTGGGTCTTTTATATTTTTGGATTAGAGTAGCCTTTTTTATAAAAAGAACCAATTGGGATGTTGTTTGGTTGCATAACCCAATACCTGCAGTAAAAATCCCATTAAAATCCATAATTTGCACTTACCATTCAACCTATTTCGGCATCAGAGAAAAAATGCAACTTACAAAAAATATTCTCCGACATTATTATCAGATCTGTGCCATTATTGAAAAAATATGTATAAAAAATATACCAAATGGAATATTTGTAGGGGTTAGTAGTCAAGTATGCAATGAACTAAAGAAAATTCAAAAAAATATCAAACCACTCCTAATATTAAATGGTGTTGATACAAACAGATTTTCCCCATCTAAATCAGGAATTAATACAATTAAGGATGGCGTGTTCAATAATAATCAAGTGATTCTATTTGTTGGAAGATTAGATCCTACAAAATTTGTTGATTCAATAATTATTGCCTATCAAGCAATAAAAAACATGAAACCTTTGACTAAATTAATTATCATTGGAGATGGGCCTCAAAAAGAATACTTAATAAAATTAGCACAAGAATTATGCATTTCAGATTCGATTATTTTTTTAGGATATCAGCCAAATGAAAATTTGCCACAATATTTCAATATTGCTGATGTTGTGGTTTGTCCCTATTCAGGCTTAGTCCTTTTTGAAGCAATGGCCTCAAGTAAACCAATTGTCGCATATGATGTTGAATGGCACTCTGAAGTGATTACTCATTTGAATAATGGAATTCTTGTTGAAAATTTAAATCATCGTGAACTTGCCAACGCTGTAGTATTTCTATTAGATAATCCAGAACTTTGCAATGTTATTGGAAAAAGAGCACGAGAATATACACAGAATAATTTAGATTGGTCGATAATATCTAATAAATATTTATCGCTCTTTACAACAATTTCAAAAAATCATTTTGATGAGTAATTATCCTTTTCAACAAAAGATTCGGAGAAAATAAATGAGCCGAAAAAAAGTAAAAATTGGAATATACACAGCAATTACAGAAAAAGCAAGTATTCCTCCAATATCTAATCTCGTTGAGATTTTAGAACCTATATCGAAATTTATCACATTAATCACAGGTAATGCTGCATACGACTTCTTCAAATCAGTTGATAAAATCAAAACCTTTAATAATAGTCACCCAATCAATAATAGGACAATCATCAAGATTTACTATTATTTACGTAGCCAAATTAGAGGTTTAATTCGCATTCTCCTCCTGCGGGATAAGATAGATATATGGTTATTTTTTATGGGCGGTGAGAGAGAGATATTACCGATTTTGACGGCAAAAATTTTAAAAAAACCAACACTACTCATATTAACAGGATCAATTATTAATTCCGCAAAATATTCAAGGGATCCATTTTACTTAATGATTAAAATTTTAAACGCAATATCCTGTTGGTTAGTTGATGGTATAATTTTATATTCGTCTAGATTGGCCACCGAATGCAAATTGGAAAAATATCAACATAAAATATACATAGCCCAGAGGCATTTTATTGACCTGAATCAATTTTTCGAACATAATAATTACGAAAGACGACCAAATGTCATTGGATACATTGGACGTTTAAGTGAGGAAAAAGGTATTCTAAATTTTGTTGACGCATTAGAAATGATCCATACTGCAAACTCAGATGTAAATTTTTTTATAGGAGGAGATGGACCTTTAAGAGACCAAATAATTACAAGTATAAATAGAAGTGGGTTGAATACAAAAGTCACGTTTGTGGGGTGGATACCTCATTGTGATTTACCAAAATATCTTAACAAACTCAAAATTTTAATAATACCTTCGTTCACCGAGGGGTTGCCAAATATTTTACTTGAAGCAATGGCTTGTGGAACACCAGTTTTAATTACACCAGTTGGGGCTGTTCCTGAGATTGTAAAGGATGGATTAAATGGTTTTATCTTGGATGACAATTCTAAAGAAAATATTGCAAATAATGTAATTCGAGTTTTAAATCACCAAGAAATTAATAAAATTACTCAAAATGCGAAAAATATAGTGAAAAATGAATTTAATCAAACAATAGCAACATTAGATTATACCAGAATAATCCACACTTTAATTAACAGTAGAAAAAAAACCGACGATTTTGAAAATTAATTTTCAAAAGTTTCAGTGGTTGTTGCATACTCTAAACCACTAGTACAATAAGGTAAACGGCAGAAATTTTATCGCAATTTTTGTTCCTATCGAATGGAAATTATCCTCTTGCGGAAATGAATTTTTTATACAACAGCCTCTTCAGTGCCTCTTTTAATATGTATTTTAGATCCATTATTACTAATTTTTTTAGCTGGTATACCCGCAATCGTAATATTAGGTTCAAGAAACGATTTATTAACGACTGCATTCGCTCCAATGGCAATATTATCAGCAATCTGAATATCTCCAAAAATTTTTACACCAGGGGCAATGTAAACATTATCCCCAATTACGGGAGCTGCCATTTGACCAGATGAAGTACCGATATTAACACACGTGTGAATTCTACAATTTGCACCAATACATGCTGCATCACTTACAACAATTGTGCCTCTGTGGACAATTGCTAATCCAGGTCCAAAAATATTTGGCATAATTGTAAAGCCCAATTTTATTGAAAGGCGATAAAATAAAAAATAGTTCCAATAATATACAGGTTTCCAAATAAATGATTTTTTACAATTCTTATAATATTCAAGTTTCCTTAGAAGTCGTTGATACCTCCAAGTCTCATCACCAATAATTCTAGGCTTTTTTCGAGAAT
>JAAYPD010000426.1 GCA_012520015.1 Methanomicrobiales archaeon | reverse complement strand
TCGTCATTCCACCTGTTCATCGCCTGTGAGGCAGCGGTAAAGTATTCATGTGCTGTCCTGGTCCCAGGCAAAATGACATCAATCTCGTCTCCAAGGCAGTTATGGGCATCAATAAAGCCTACATGTGGTGTAATTTTATGACCTTCACAGATGATCGCATGACCTATTCCAAAATCGATATCCTCAGTCTTGTCAGGTGACCTGGTACTTACCATCAGAAGGGCGTCTCCGATCCTCTGGTACAGGAGAGAGACGGTGCCTGATTTTATTCGTCCGGGTTGTCCTGCATTATCATGCCAGTGCAGTGACGGCCTTGTCTCATTTATAGCCTCAACGATCTTGTCTATCTCCCCTTCAGAGACCAGGTTGTAATCATGTGTTGCACAGCCATGGGCAACCATCATCTCCTCCTCAAACCTGTTTCGAAGAATTGAAGGGAGATTTCCCCCTCCAATCTCTCCCATCGGGCCTGGATGCAGGTTTGGAATGGTCAGGATCAGGTCTTTTTTTCCTTTACGCCTGAAAAATATGCTTACCTGCGGAACCCATGCCTCCTGCCCTATGTCCCTGAAAAAGTCTTCCATTCCCTTATCTCCGTCAGTCAGGTGGGCTATGAATGCATTGAGAAATTTCAGTCCCCTGATGTGAAATGCCCGGTATAATGGCCTGTCAATAAGCCAGATAAGGATTGAAAACCCGGCACCAAAGAAGATCATCTGGACAGGTGCAAGAACAGGGAAAGGATCTGGAAAGATAAGCAGAACACAAAGCCAGCCGGTTATGCTCTGGACAGATGCAGGAAGGATCATCCTTGATGTCCGGTAATCAGCAATTGAGACCAGTACCAGAAGACGAAGTCCGAAGATGAAACCGAGTGATATTGTATAGCACAAAATCAACAGGTCTTTAAATATTATCAGTCCAATCAGGGTGATCAGGCATGAAAAGAGTGTGCATGAGACTGCCAGGAGCGCTCCTCTGTTCCAGGTCATCTGCCGATTTAACATCACAACCAGCGGACGTGTGAGCAGAAATGCCATCAGCCCCGGTATTATGAATCCAAGGATGCCAAACCATCCATAAGATGGATCAATTCTTCTTGAGAGAATTTCAAGTAAAAGCCCGAGGATGAACAGGATGGCAAGTGATGCCGGCCACCTTGGTGCAGTAAAGATGTACCTGGACATCTTTTCGATCCTGACGGCGCTTCCAGGTACGTTTGTATCCATTCCAGCTTACCTTTTTATAACCGTCCAGGGCCATGGGTGGGAAACGGACCAAAGTTCTCTTCGTAACGCCTGCTCATCTCCTGCCATCCAGGAAGGCCGGTCTGGCATCCGCAGGTCTCCACGACAAATGATGCCGTGACTGTACCGATCCTGCATGCATCTTCTGAGGAAAAACCAGCAGCATATGCGGTCAGAAACCCTGCCCTGAATGCATCACCTGCTCCGGTTGGATCAACACAGGAAACCCTGACGGCTGGTATGAAGCTTTTTTTCCCTTTTATATAAAGAAAAGCACCTTCACCTCCCCTGGTCTCAATCGCCATCGGTACAGAAGATACCAGTTCTTCCATGGACAATCCAAGGGTTGTACACATGTCTGCATATTCATGATGGTTGGCAATGAGGAGATCAATCGAGTCAAGGATGGTCCTAAGATGTTCAGCCTTGTACCTGTGAAGGTCCTGTCCTGGATCAAATGATGCAAACCCTGCCTGCTTTGCCACCTGAACATTAAATCCTGGATCAGCTGTTGCCATGTGAACAAAAGGGAGTGACGGGGCCTTTTCGGTCTCGAAAAGGCATGATGCTCCCCATTCAAAATAGGTCATCTGGTCGCCTTCCGGCCCGGTGAACATAAATGCGGTTGCTGTGTGTTTTTCCGGAGCTACAAAGAACCGCTGATCAATTCCAAGTTCTTTCATCCTGGAATCATAAGCACTTCCAGCAAAGTCACCGCCTACTGCGCTTACCAGGGATACTTTTCCACCAAGTAATGCAATTCCGACTGCAATGTTAGCAGCTCCTCCACCAAATGATATAGTCCGTTCCAGTATTGATGCTGATGCATTCGGGCCTGGAAGGTGGGAGACTTTACAGATATGATCAACGGCAGTATGACCTACAACGGAAATCACAACTCTTCAACCTCGACGACTTCAAGCGGAATGTCTCTTAATGCTTTTCCAATGGTTGAGAGGGCGATTCTCCGTGCATGTTCTTCAGAATCTGCCTTATACACTTTCATCTCCATTTTTATTCCAACCAGGGCAGTTCTTGCGACGATCAGCGTGCATGGCAGTTCTTCCTCGCAATATGGGCATGAAAGGATTCCGGCTTCAACATCAACAAATTTTGCTGTCGGGTTTAGTCTCTTTCCTGCTTCACTAATTGCTATGCTTATTGCGTCGTCGACTGAGTCTGCGTCACGTATAGTCCATGCAGACTCCAGTATTACAAGATAGTCAGGCATTTATCATTCCTTTTCTGGTGTTTACCAATATCCGTAATGAACATGTTCACCGGTATCCATCCGGGGAGGCGGGGGCAGTACCTCACCTGGATATCCGGCGGTAAGTAGTGTTACCGGTCTTATATGTCCGGGAATGCCAAGAATCTCCCGGACCATCTCATCATCAAATGCCCCGGTCCAGCATGATCCAAGGCCTGCGGCATGTATGGCGAGCATCAGGTATGTTCCTGCAATGGTTGCGTCCTGCATCGCATATAGAATGCCCCTTTCTTCATACCTGGACATGGAACGGACATAATTTGCACAGATCACGAAAACAACCGGTGCAGCAGATACATGTTCCTGTAAAAAAGCTGCATCGGCAAGCAGTTCCCGTGTTCCTTCATCAGTCACAAAAATCACATCCCATGACTCAAGATTGCCGGCAGAAGGAGCCTTGCTGGTGGATTTCAGGATCTCCTGGATGACTTTATCAGGAACGGGGTCCGGGAGGTACTGCCTGACTGATGTTCGACCTGCAAGAAAGTGGTTGAGCTCAGATAAATTCATGTTTTTCAAGTTCCTGCCATGCATGCATTGCAACTGTCGTCGCATTGCTTACTGCCGCACCGATGGTTTTTACGGCCTGGTCATAATCATTGCTCTCCACAAGGCTGATGGCCAGGTTCAGGTTGTCTATGGACTTTTGAAATTCCTGGTTGCCTGTGCCACGGAGTGCAAACTGAAGCTCAATCCGTATCGATTCAAGGCATTGCAGTACTATCTTTTTACCACCGGTGCGTTCAGCATCTTTTAAACCAGAAAGGACAGTGATAAGCTGTGATGCTATAATCAACTCGGATTTTGCCCGTTCACCATACTGAAATGCAGAGACAGCACCTTTTTTATCCATAGTACATACTAACCTTACGCAATATAGTTAGTGTCCGTTCCTCTCTGCAGACCTGTCAAAATTGATTGTAACCAGAATACGTGGTTATATAATTACCCTCTGTTATGTTCTGTATATTTCATAAAACAGCATCTTCTGCCTTCCTGAACCTTTTGCCAGGAAAAAAGTGACAAAGGGTATCTGATTATTTCGAGCGTTGTTTCTGACCAAGCATGGAAACTTTCGGGCGTCCCATTCTTCTTCTGGCTGCCATGGTGCGAAGCGGAGTAGTCTGTCCTCCTCTCCCACCAGTGGCTCCTCTTCCTCCGCGGCTGCCACCGCGTCCGCCAGCAGAACCTCTGCCACCCCGGCCGGCAGCCCTCTCCATCCTCTTGATGGTGGTCTGTGCCTTAAACCTCTGGTTTGGTCCTGGCTTCTTCGTCTCTCCTTCCTTCTTTGGAACAAGGCGTATCTGGCCTTTACTTCCTTTTATCTGCATCCATTCGATAGATCCTGTCTTGCCCATAATTATACCTCGCGATTGCCTGTACTATTGCCCATTATCATCAATTAAAGATTGCCTAATTTCTTAACATCTATCAGGAATTCTTGAGCACTTGTGAGATAGCTTCGCGGAGGATCTGGTTTACAATCTTCCCGTCTACAGAACCCCGGACTTCTTTCATTACAACACCCATGATAGGACCGGTTGCCGCACTTCCGCGCTCTTTGATAAAATCAGTGCGCCCGGCAACGATCCGGCTGATGATCTCTTTGAGTTCCTCTTCAGATATCCTTGGTGCAGCAGCCTCGCATGCTTCTTCAGGTGTCTTTCCCTCGGCCATTGCGGTCAGGATGGGAGAAAGGGCTTCCTTGGCAATTTTTCCGGTGCTGATGAATTCAAGAACCCTCTTTATATCGTCATCAGCAATCCGGTGAACCTGCGCTCCTTCCCTGCTAAGTTCAATAAGTGTTGAGTTAAATGCACGCTCAGCCAGGGCTGGCTTAATACCGGCTGCGATCACCTCTTCAAATGCCTCTCTTCTTTCTGAATATGCCATCTGCCTGGCAACTTCCCTGTCAAGTCCAAACTCCTTCATGTACCTGGAGATGGTATCACCTATCATCTCAGGGATCTCAATTGCTGCAAATCGCTTCGGTGTTACCCTGACCGGGAGCACGTCAGTCTCCGGGTACATGCGTGCAGCACCAGGAAGTGGTCTCATGTACGCAGTTGATCCACCCTCAAGCATCTTTCTTGTCTCTTTTAAAACGCCGTCAAATGCCAGTTCTGCCCTTCGTATGATCTGCTGCATGGCACAGTGGCATCGCTCTGGTCTGTCTGCAACAATGACCACACAGTCGTCTGGCGATGCATCAAGAGCTTTTTTGAGATTGATAACCTCTTCTTCGGTAACGCCGTAAGCAGGAAGTTCATCGGTGTGAAACAGTCCTCCGACCCCACATTTCCTGGCATAGTCAGACATTTCACTTCCAAGGCGCCTTCCGGGCTGAATCTCCCTGCCGACAAGACCTGCGAATCTGTTCAGCCTTACTGCAAGGATCATCTTTGCTGATTTGAGAACCCTGCTTTTACTGCCGGTAAAAAGAGAGGTTACATCGACAGGTGTCTTTTCAACAGATGCTCCACGCTTTATGAGTTCATCTCTTATCTCAAGAAGTGTTACCTGCCGGTGAACTTCCCTTCTTACAACTTCGGCGATAAGATCCAGTTCCTGGACCCCTTTAATCTCAACCCTGTTCCCATTTTTGATGGATATGTTGATGTCCTGCCTTATTGTCCCAAGCCCGCGTTTTACCTTTGCTGTAGATCGCAGGATCATTCCTATCTGTGCTGCCGTCTTCTGGACTTTTTCAGGAGTGTGCATACACGGACTTGTTGTAATCTCAATAAGTGGAATGCCAAGCCGGTC
>JAAYPD010000425.1 GCA_012520015.1 Methanomicrobiales archaeon | reverse complement strand
CCAGAATTGCAGAAGAGCCATGTATCCCGGCAGGACGGCTTGATGATGCGCTGGTAGCCTTTTGTGCGGTTGAGTCAGCAGACGCCGACGGCATTGATGATGTCATCGCCCAGACGGTTGATGCGATTAAGGATACTGCCGAAAAAGTTGAGTGCAAACGGGTTATGGTATACCCATATGCACATCTTTCATCTGACCTGGAATCGCCTGATATCGCAGTAACGACCTTAAAAGAGATTGAGACAATACTTGAAAAAACCGGGTTTGAAGTAAAACGGGCCCCCTTTGGCTGGTATAAATCATTCTCACTCTCATGCAAGGGTCATCCCCTCTCTGAACTTTCAAGGACCATAAGTCCCTCAGAAGATGTGGCAAAACCGGAGAAAAAACAGATTGAACATAAATTCTTTGTCCTGACACCGGAAGGACAGATCAGGGATGTGAAAGATTACATAGACAACTCTCCACTTGCTGCATTAATTCAAAAAGAGATGGGAACGGCTGTTCCGGTTGGAGGAGAACCTGTCCATGTAGACCTGATGCGTTCAAAAGAGTTTGTGGACTATGAGCCTGTCTCTGATGTAGGTCACCTGAGATGGCTCCCGCGTGGTAAGATAATACGGGATCTCCTTGCCGACTATGCTCTTTCACTTGTGCTTGACTATGGCGCAAGCCCGGTTGAGACACCGGTAATGTACGATCTTGCAGACAAGGCCATCTTTGAACATGCCGACAAGTTTGGCGAACGCCAGTACAGGTTCAAGTCAGGCAACCGCAACATGATGCTCAGGTTTGCTGCCTGCTTTGGGATGTTTACAACCATGAGGAGCATGCATATCTCGCCAAACCATCTCCCGATGAAGATGTACGAGCTTTCAACCTATTCATTCAGGCATGAACAGAAAGGAGAGGTAATCGGTCTAAAACGGCTCAGGGCTTTTACAATGCCGGACATGCACTCCCTGTGCAGGGATCTTGAAAATGCCCTTACCTGTTTTGAGGAACAGCTTGCAATAGGGTGGCAGACTGGAAGGGACTTTGGGACAAACCTGGTTGGTATATTCCGTTGCACGGAAGAGTTTTACAAAGAATACGAGGCATGGATAAAAAAGATTGTAAAAGAATCCGGTGTCCCGATACTGGTTGAAACTTTGTCAGACCGTGTCCATTACTGGATCGCAAAGATTGACCTTGCCGCAATAGACGGACAGAACCGTCCGATAGAAAACCCGACCGTCCAGATAGATGTTGAAAGCAGCAGACGGTTTGGTATTAAGTATCATCTTGCTGATGGAACAGAAGTCTACCCGCCAATCCTTCACTGTTCACCCACAGGTTCAATAGAGCGTGTGTTCTGTGCAATTCTTGAAAACACTGTGAACCAGCAGGTTGCACATCTCCCGACCTGGCTTACACCAACCCAGGTAAGGATCATCCCGGTTACAGACAGTCACCTTGAATATGCAAAAGAACTTGCAGGAAGACTGACCAGTGCAAAGATTAGGGCAGATGTCGATGACCGCGATGATTCACTTAATAAAAAGATAAGAGCAGCAGGGATGGACTGGGTCTCGTATGTCATCGTTGTCGGGGATTCAGAATTAAAGTCAGGCGACCTTACAGTGACCGTCCGGACAAGATCAGAACCTGGAAAGCCCTTTAAGGTTACATGCAAATTTGATGACCTGGTTAAGATGATAAATGATGAGACGGCTGGAATGCCATACAGGCCGATGTATACACCAGGATTATTATCTCTAAAACCAAGATATATCTGATCTTTATAAATTCATCAGGACAATGGCATATATCATAGAGACTGAAAACCTGACAAAAAAATATGGCGAACTTACTGCGGTCAGTTCAGTTAACCTGAAAGTAGAGAAAGGTTCCCTGTTTGGACTGTTAGGCCCGAATGGTTCAGGGAAAACCACGATGATCAAGATGCTGACCGGGCAGATAAGACCTACCTTTGGGAAAGCCAGTGTTCTTGGTCTTGATGTTGATTCTGACCCGGTAGCGGTCAGAAGACTTACCGGCATCATCCCTGAGCAGGAGTCTCCGCCAAGCTTTCTGACCGTGATGGAATATCTTGAATTTATTGCAGATATCAGAAAGTTCCCGGACCTTGAAGAGAAGGCAGACTGGTGGTTTGAATTCCTTGAGTATGGAGATAAAAAAGATGTCCTGTGTAAGGACCTCTCAAGGGGGACCAGGCAGAAACTGATGCTTACCCAGGCATTTATTCATGAACCAGAGCTTGCACTGATAGATGAACCGCTCATCAATTTTGACCCGGTCATGCAGGATAAGGTAAAATCATTCTTTGTTTCATATACAAAGCAGGGTAAAACTCTCTTTATCTCAACTCATCTACTGGACACGGCCGAAGAGATATGCACCAATGTTGCTATCCTTCATCTTGGAGAACTCCTCTATACCGGGACGATGGAGAAGGTAAGACAGGAAGGTCGTCATCTGTCAGATCT
>JAAYPD010000424.1 GCA_012520015.1 Methanomicrobiales archaeon | reverse complement strand
CCCCTGGCGATGCAAAGGCCTGTTAGTGCCAGGCAGTCTGCCACATCTTCTGCCAGATCCATGCTGCCAGGTTCGCCGACCGCTACCGGTATAGTAGGACAGAACATCTTCCCCTCACTATCAAGGGGAATTATCTCATCAAGCACCAGTGAAGCGGCGACGGCATAGGGTGGATGTGCATGAACAATAGCTTTATGCCGAGTCTGCTGGTACACTACCCTGTGAACCTTCCATTCACTTGATGCCTCAGGAGGAACATCACCAAAAAGGGGAACCCGGACCAGTTCACCAGGATCATCCAGGTACGAGCCTGACCTGGTTATTAAAAAACTATCCCCACTGTCATGGATACTCATGTTTCCAAAATTGCCTCCTACCAGGTGTTCTGAAAAGAGGCGTCTTCCTATCCTGGAAAATTCATCCTGTACCATTTACTTACACGAACCGGATTCCAACATCCTTCATCTTGTTAAACCTTGCAACATTCAGAAGGAGCGGGGTGATACTCTCAACTATGTGGGATGAAGAGAGTGGTCCGGCATCGAAAGCTTTAAGGGAAGAAATCCGGTTAACCAGGTCCATTACGATCTGTTTTGCCTCCATATCATCGCCACATACAGGCACTGAGTACTCAAGTTCCTCGGATATGGCACACCACCGGTTTCCGGCGATATTGTTAAAGGCAGTACATATCCTGGTGGTTGGAGGAAGGATCTTCTGCAGGTAAAGTGCTGCAGAACCTTCCTGGGGAGGAGTGTATACGAAACTATCGCGACGCTCCATGGGGTTTACCGGGCTTACCACTATCTTGCCTTCCCAGCCACTGATACCTTCGATGGTGGTTTTCAGATGCTTGAACGGTATCGCAAGGATGATGAGATCAGATTGCTCAACAACCTCCTGGTTAGTCCCCGCCTTCACAGAACAGTCTGCCCCACACTCTTTTGCAGACAAAAGACAGGTGTCGCAGGTGTCCTGCGCCTTAGATAGATCGCGGGAACCTACGCATACATCCATGATTCGCGACAGCCTCATGGCCATCCCTTCACCGATGTCCCCGGTTCCCCCGACTATTCCAACACGCATACTATGACACCAGTGGCCTTAGAACTGATTCCAGTGTATCGGCCTCAACAACCCCCTGGAATTTCTGGATTACAATACCATCTTTCTCGATGATAATTGTCGGGACAACTGAGATGTGATAGCTTTGTGCCTCAGCCATGTGATCGTCCACATTTATCTTTCGTATCTCCACTGAGTCTCCCATACGTTTTTTGAGTTCTTCCAGGATCGGGCCCATTCGCTTGCATGGTCCACACCATTCAGCGTAAAAGTCCATAAGGATCGGTTTTGACATGCTGCACCTTACCAGAATTGCGTTAAAAAAACAGATAAAAGTATGGTATCGGTTATTTGGAAAGGATAGACATGATGATCCGCCCATATGCAGGACGGGTTACCAGAACACCCACCAAAACACCAAGAATTGTGATGATTGCAAACCCACGCAGGGTTGAAAGATCCATGACAGCCAGTGGAAACATGGCAATAAGAACCGTTCCTGCTGATGCGACTATGATACCAAGTGCCCGTTTAAGCCGTTTGAGATAGAGATTTGGTGAAGGCACTTTTCCTTCGTGAAGGATTTCGTCAGTTATGATGACCAGCTGGTCAATACCTGTTCCAAGCACGGCGATAAGACCGGCGATGGTCGCAAGGTCCAGCTGCATGAAGAAGGTTGCAAATGCAAGAAGGATGATAATCTCCGAGCTGTTTATGAGCACCATCGGAAGGACAATGCCAGGTTCCCTGTACCTGATAAAGATGCTAAGCGCAACGGCTAAAAGCGCAAATATCCCTGCAAGAACGCTCCAGAACTTGAACTGGTCGCCCAGCTCTGGTGAGACAGAACCTGAACCTGCAATACTTACCCCTACCGGCAGCGCACCATTTCGCAGATGAATCTCAAGAAGCCTTGCCTGCTCCCTCCCTTCCTCGCCAACACCTGTTGACGCAAGCAGGTTGGTTGTGGCCCTTGACTGGAGCTCTGCTGCAAGATCAGGTGAAAGGGGAGCTGAGTACACAATCTCGCCATCCAGGATCATGTCAAGGTTGTGCCCCTCTGGTTTCCTGGTAGCGCCTACATTGATGGCTGCCTGACGGAGATCTTCTGCAGCACTTTGGGAGATTACAAAGGACACACCCCAGTTATTGCTGTTGGGCGGGGTCTGGGAAGGGTTTGCAACAGACTGGATTGCATCACCAAAGAGGACATGTTCAGTCTCATTACCGGTAGTATG
>JAAYPD010000423.1 GCA_012520015.1 Methanomicrobiales archaeon | reverse complement strand
ATTTATCAATCACATACTTTTTTAGTATCTGGTTCCAATATTGCATAACCTTCCAGTTTACATGGCGGGAGGGGTGAACATGAGAAAGATCCTCCCAGTGTTATTGATAATATTTCTGGTCTTCTCCCCGGTCGGTGGTGAAGAAGAAAACAGGACCATTGATACCATCACAATGGAAGAACTCATCAAAGAGAATGATTATGTTCTTTCGTTGGATCCACATAATCTGACGGCACTGGAGTTTCGTTCACTCATCTTTTTTAATGAAGGAAAATACCCGGAGGCGATTAATGCATCTGAACAGTGTCTGAAAGTTGACCCTTCATGCAGCTTTGCCTGGCATGTAATTGGCAGTTCATGGGGATACCTGAACCAGCCAGATAAAGCGGTTGAGGCATTTCAAAAAGTTGTAGCTTTAAACCCTGGGGATCCGGTCCAGTACAATGTTCAGGGTGTCGCGCTTTCCCGGACAGGTGAATTTGATAAGGCAATCCAGGCATTTCAAAAAGCGACCAGTATAAACCCTGGATATGCAGCGGCCTGGAATAACCTTGGTGTCACCTATTACAACATGAAAGAGTATGACAAGGCCCTGTCCGCATTTGACCGTGCAATCTCTTTCAATCCAGGTTATCCTGTAATTTATGCAAATAAAGGATATGCTTTTCTTCAGAAAGGAGATTATGGTGGAGCACTATCCATATCGAAGATTGCGCGGAACATGGATCTTACCTGTGTTCCATCCTGGTTTATTTCCGGTGAGTCACAGTACCATAACCGTAACTGGAAAGAGGCTTTTTACTCATTTGACGGTGGGTTTAATGCACTGGTAAAGAATGAGATCTGGTATTACCAGGGTGCTAAAAATACCAGGATTACCAAAGACATGCAGCCAATGGATGCATATTATGTCGCAATTGCCAGCAATGTCAGGTACACGGGGGTCTGGGAGCGGACTACCGTCATCAATTATAAAATAAAAAGGTACCAGGAGACCATAGACCTGTATGATCAAATCCTTGCAATTACACCTGACTATGCAGAAGGCTGGAAGAAGAAAGGGGACTCTGCAATAAAGATTAAAAGGATAGAAAGTGCCAGGGATTCTTATAAACGGGCATTAGATCTTCTTCCAAACGATCCTGAAGTTCTTGCCTCATATGGATACACCACCGGGCTGCTTGGTGATTACCTGGAGGCCATGAAATATATCAATAAGGCGTTGGAAATTGAACCAGGATATTCAAGAGGCCATCTCTATAAAGGACTGGTTTATTCATTTTACGGGGAGAGAGAGGATGCTATCTCCTCATTTTTAAAAGGGCTGGAATATGAAGGAGAGAAAGCTGAACTATACGATGCTCTCGCAAATGTTCAGTTTAAGAATGGGGATACCATCGGCGGGGCCATAAGCACCATCAGGAGCTTACTGGGATTTTAAAATTATGCATGTTATGCATGGTACTTGCCAATATCTGCATCAGGGATACCAAGTTCCTTATCGATCGCCACGACAAGTCGGTTTAACGTTCTTTTAACATCCTGGTAAGTCTCTTTATCGACCGGGCCTCCGGCCTGGTGCCAGGCCACTTTTTGTCTTAGCAGGTCAGCCAGCTGTTCGACCTCGGTCCCTTTAAAAATTGCAGGAGTCTTAAGCTCAGTAAGATAATCCTGGGCACCTGGCCATGCCTGTTCAGGCGGAAGGGAGAATTTGACCTTAAGATGAGAGATATTTACTATAAATCCACGGCCAAACCTGCTGGAAGGTGCATTTGTTGTCATACCTGTAATATTGAGAAGCAGGAATATCAAGGTTACATCTTCATAACAATGATCTCACAAATGCTTTTCCAATAAGATAATGAGCGGGAATAATCCTGGGATGGGTGAGAAGCGATTTTATGAGAGCTGAAGGACGATCCATGTCACCTTTTTTCGTGATCAGTTCTCTTATGGACGGGTGCGCCAGGATAGCGATGAGATGCTCCATCTCCTTTGACGAGATCTGCTGCCTGATTTTAAAAAGTTTAAGACCGTTCATTATCTCATGGCCAAAATCCTTCTTCCAGAAAGTCTCGTAGGAAGCCATCGCTGACGGACTGAAATCATCCTTTTCGATGGAGCTTATCGCTACACGTGCGGCATGACGGGCGGCTCGTATACCTGTATATACTCCTCCCCCTGATGTGGGCTTTGCCATGGCCGCAGCATCACCTGCGATAAGAATACGGTCATCGTACGTCCTCTTTAAAGTTCCAAGAGGGATAGTGCCACTTGCCATGTGGATGACCTGTTTCTTATAAGGCCGGATAAATTCTGAAAAGTGTTCTTTCACGTTATTTATCCCACATAATCCGATCCGTGCACGTTCGGGATGCATGGGAATTATCCATCCGAAAAACTCAGGAGAAGCATTTGGATATATCTGGACATGATCTGTCGGAACAGAATATCTTACATCACACTGAAGTCCGGAAAGGTAAAATGGTGCCCGTGGTATACCGGCCATCCTGCTTATTGAACTACGTGGACCATCGGCCGCAATAAGCATGGAGTAACTGATCTCTTCTCTGCCATTTACTCCTTTGAGGCGAAGGGTCCTTGACGTGCGCGAAATGCCTGATGCGATCGTCTTCAGCATGATCTCAGCACCAGAGTCGGCAGCGGCCATGCCCATCTCGTGATCCAGGGCACCCCTGTCAACCACAAAGGCCATGGTTTTACCTGCATCAAATGAGCAGGTGGCATCTCCTGCGTGTATAGAGGCGCCTGATACGGTATTGAGTACCGAAGACTGCGATACTTCGCACTCGAAAAAAGCACTGTTTGAGAGCAGTCCTGCACATTGCACAGGATATCCAAGATGTGCCTGTTCCTCAACAAGCAGGGTTTTCAGACCGGATTTTGCACAGATTCGGGCTGCAGTCGAACCGACAGGCCCGCCTCCAACAACAATAACATCAAACTTTCTGTGCATGATCAGTTATAGTACTCTTCACACCCGGCAATCAACTCACCGGAGAACAGACCTTTGTAATCTTCACTCCTACTTCTACAGGCAGATGGTAACAGAACCTGAATTTAAATATAAACAGTGCATCGTTATTCGAAGCGATGTAAAGATGAGCTGTGGAAAGAAATGTGCCCAGGCAGGGCATGCAGCGATCGTTGCATATGAAAAAAGTCCGGCGACGCTTAAAAAGGCCTGGATGAATGAAGGACAGAAGAAGGTTGTCCTTAAAGCATCTGATCAAAGGACCCTGTTTGAACTGAAGACCCTGGCCGAATCTGCAGGAATTGCCGCCGCCCTTATCCAGGACGCGGGGATGACGGAGATACCCCCTGGCACTATCACTGCTCTGGGGCTTGGTCCGGCAAAATGTGAAGACCTTGATAAAATTACAGGGTCTCTTTCATTATTATGATTAAAAGCAACTGGGATATTGATCAGGAACTTGGCCTGTGGTACTACCTGACCGGCTATCCCGGTACCGGAGGCGTATTAAGGCAGGAACCCGGGGATTTTGAAGTTGTTGAAAAAGCGGATCATACTTATACAAATGGCCCGTACCTCATCTGTTCCCTGAAAAAGATAAACTGGGACCAGCACCGGGCTGTAAAAGCAATTGCTTCCGGTCTTGGAATCAGCCATCAGCGGATCGGGTTTGCAGGAACAAAGGATAAACGGGCAGTTACTACCCAGTATATCTCGATATATAAAAAAACGGAAGATGACATCTCAAAGCTCTCAATTCCTGACATTGCTTTGACAAGCCTTGGAACTATGCAGCATCCCATAAAGCTTGGAGAACTGCAGGGCAACATGTTTAAAATCCTGATAAGAGATATTGCAGATAAGAGCCTGTTTTCATCGCTTGAGAACTTTCAAAAGTCCATGTCTGAAGGTATTCCAAACTATGTCGGGTACCAGAGGTTTGGTGTCCGGCGCCCGGTAACCCACCTCATCGGTCTTGAAATATTAAAAGGGAATTTCCAGGAGGCGGTCAGGGTCATGATAGGCAAACCTGGCTCACGCATGGATGAACATGAGCAGGAAGGAAGGGCCTGTTACATGGATACTGAAGATGCTGCACAATGTCTTCATCTCCTGCCTCCCAGGCTGTCTCTTGAACGCTCCGTCCTGCATCACCTTGTCAGTAACCCTGGCGACTATACAGGGGCAGTCCTGCAACTTCCAGGAACGCTCAGGTCCATGTACGTAAGTGCGGTCCAGTCCTGGATCTTCAATACCACCCTTAGCATGAGGATGCGTGACGGACTTTCTCTCTTCGAACCAGAGACTGGCGATCGGCTTATCTGGCCTGATGGAAGAACTGACAAGACGACAGATGCGACGGTTCATGCAGCAAAGGTCCAGGTAAAAAGAGGTAAATGTGCCCTTGCATTACTTCTCCCTGGTGGAACATATGTCCCCGGGGACGGGTACGATGACGAAAATATTCAGAGTATTCTCCAGGAACAGGGGATAACTTCACAGATGTTTGAAAAAATGTCATCCGTCCTTGGGACTACATTTGCCGGATCATATCGTCCCATGCTAATGAGAACAGATCTGACATGCGAGGTTATCGATGATCACCTGCTTGCAAAGTTCTCACTGCCGCCCGGCCAGTATGCCACAACAGTTCTACGTGAACTTATGAAAACTGATCCAGAAGATATGGTATGACCAGGATTATCACCTGGATCGCAACACATTCCACTTTGTAATCAGGTTATCGCCGGCCAGGTATTGCGTGACAAGTTCCAGCTTTAAAAGATCGGTGACATCTTTTGGAGAAAGCCCTGTGACAAGGGAAGGTGTATCTTCCCCGCCTGCAATGAAAGGCAGGTGGATGAGCACAAGATCATCAATTAATCCTTCCTGGAACTTATGACCATTAAGGGTCGAACCCCCTTCGATCATCAGGGATTTTACGTCATATTTCTCATAAAGAAGTTTCATCAGGGCCGGCAGATTAACTGAGTCTTCACCGCAGATCTCTACGCGGGCACCTTTTTTTGCAAGTTGTGAGCATTTCTCCCTGTCGGCAAGAGAGGATACAGCAATTATGGTAGGAGCATCAGGTGAAAGAACATTGGCTTCTGGTGAGATATCTGCCTTTGAGCTGGGTATTACCCGGATGGGGTTTTTTCCGGGGACATGCCTGACGGTCAGAAAAGAGTTGTCTATTCTGATAGTATTTGCTCCGACCATGATTGCATCAGAGTCGGCCCTTATCTGGTGCAGGAGCACTTCTGCTTCATGGGACAT
>JAAYPD010000422.1 GCA_012520015.1 Methanomicrobiales archaeon | reverse complement strand
TACATGGCTCTTCTGCAATCCTGGTCTTTTTCTTTGCTTCGTATTCGATGAAATCAGTATGTATTAAAGGAAGGCGCATGATTCAGGTCTCCATATACAATTATCCATATATGTTGACGCTGATATTGTATAAAACCAGGCAGGTCTTTATAGAAATTTTTGAAAAATTCAGGCAACCATTGAAAATATGAATAAATATCAGGATTTAGGAAAACCCAGATCCTTTTCTGTTCTCGTAATAACGCGAAAGGGTGGCCTGGCGCTGATTTAAGTATTTTGCATCTTTTTTAGTGTTGTAAGGGCAATGGGCCCGTTCGGTTGTGTAAAAGACGAGCTGCCCTATTGCCATCCCTGCATGCATTCTTACAGGGCGCTGATTTACATTACACATCTCAAGCGTGATTGAGCCTGCAAAACCTGCATCTATCCATCCGCCTGTCTGGTGCAGCTCTATCCCAAGCCTTGCAATACTGCTTTTTCCTTCTATGCTGGCTACAATATTATCTGGAAGCCGTATCGTCTCGAGTGTTTCTGCAAGAACAAACTGGCCAGGATTTATGACTATACTTTCGGCAGTCATCTCTTCAGTCCCGCCGGTCACGGAATCACGGGAGAATGGATCAATTATCTCGTCCCCCGGGGTGTACCAGACGAAATGGTTCCCAAGCCTGATATCGATTGAATTTGGTTGTATTAACCCGGGATCATAAGGCTCTATGCCGATATATCCACGGTCAATGCGATCTGATATCTGCCAGTCAACAAGGATCATGTACCAATCTGTTGTTGCCGATTCGGTTTATCATTATGGTCTTGTTCTGAAGTATCCTGCTGCACTGACTGGTCTTCATCGACGGAAGGGGCAAAATGCCATTCGGAACGTCGAAGAAGGCCGTGGATTGTGCTGCATTCCCTCCATGTCAGGTTGCATCTCCCAAGGATTCTTCTGACCAGAGTCATGGTAGACTCCCGTTTAAATCCAGGGTGATCCACGAGGTCAAGGTACTGGTCGATGTGTTTATAGAGATGATCCATCTCTTCGACTGTTGCAAGGGGAATATGCGCTTTTGGCAGGTTTGCAAGTTCATAACATATGATCCCGACCGCATGTGAGAGGTTGATTATCGGGTAGACTGGTGATGTCGGTATTGTGCAGATTATATCTGCCCTTCGAACCTCGTCATTTGAAAGACCCCAGTTCTCCCTTCCAAAGAGGATTGATATCGTTCCTTCAAGGTCCCCGATAAGGTCCTTTAGTTCTTTCGGAGAGTAAAATGGCATTCTTGTCGGATGGCAGGCAGAGTAAGAGAGTGAACCGGTAGTCGCAATCACCCGGTGAGAAGAGGAGAAGACCTCATCAAGGGGCATGGTTTTTGCCTGCTCAAGGACATCGATGGCATGGGATGCCCTTGCCTTTGCTTCATTACCAAGAGGGCAGGGACTGACAAGGATGAGATCGAAAAACCCGAAGTTCTTCATCACCCTTGCGGCAAATCCTACGTTTCCTTCATATAATGGTTCGACCAGGACAATCCGTACATGCGGCATCTGTTTACTGGGTCGCCTGAACCGTCTCTATCAGGGTTTTTACACCCTTTTCATAGACTGCATTCCCAACCACTATGGTATCTGCAAATTTTGACATCTCTGCAGCTTTTGCAGCAGAATCAATACCACCGCCATAGTAAAGGGTAGCATTGCTGATAACCTCGCTGGCTTTTCTGACTATATCAGGATCGCCGTACATTCCACTGTACTCGATGTAAACGATTGGAAATTTAAAGTAATTATCCGCAATGGTTACATATGCGGCAACTTCTTCGGCTGATATGCCACAGTCTGCTCCTGTTACCTTCCCGACCGCAGAGTCTGGGTTTAGCACTATGTATGCCTCGGGGACAACTTTATCCCACATTATGCCTGGCTTCATCGCCCAGTCACGGTGCTTGCCCACTATCCACCTTGCATCAGGGGTATTCATTACGCTTGCAACATAAAGCAGGTCTATCCCGCTGAAGATTGCCGACTCAGGCCCGGCAGGTTCGACTACAAGTGGAAGGCCGTATTCCTTTACCTGGTCACGCAGCTCTGACATATTCTCTTTTGTGATATTGAGCGTGCCTGAAAGGATAAGGGCATCTGTTCCACTTGTTGCTATCTCTGCAATTTCTTCTTCATTGAGATGTTTATCAGGGTCAAGCTTTGTTACATGAGCCCAAGTCTTCCATTTTGTGTGCATCTGTGCCTGTCCTCAAAACTGCTATACAGCTTAATAAGTTCACATTGAAATACATTCGGGAGAAAATGGGGGGTAGAAAAGATCAGATACCGGATGCAGCCTGCAGTTTTTTTACGTGATCTTTTGACAAACCACTCAGCATGGCTGCTTTTGCTGCATCTGCTGCTGCAAGGGTCTTTTTATCATAGATACCTGCCTTGTACAGGTTCTCAAGGGTTGAATCTCCCACTCCATGAAGGCCTGTGAGTTCATTTTTTCCGGTTTCTAATGCTTTTTTGGAGATTTTTTCAGGTTCAGGTCTGCCAAGTGCTTCTGCGATAAGGGAAACATGTTTTGTAACAGTATCGATTGATATCCCGGCTTTCAAGGAGAGGTATGCGGGATGAGCCAAAAGAATATCTTCAGGAGTCAAAAACCCGGCCTCCTGGTACCGCTTCAGGGATACGGTTGAAACCCCCATATCTTTCAGCTGGTTCTTTGCAACCAGGGCGATCGCCTCGGTTTTAAGGGTCTCTGCCTCTTCAATCGAGAGACCTGTCTTTTTTAGTGTGTCAACAGAAGCAAGGGCGACATCCTCGATAAAGTTTATACCCGAATCGGAGAACCCGTTCATGACCTTTGTATGACTTCGCCCCCGCTTGGGAGGGACAAACTGTTTCATGAACTTTTTACACTCCGACCTTTTCCGGATAAAGCTGAGGACTTCGTTTGCTTCCTGGATCAGCCTGTCAGCCAGTTTTTTGTTTATACCTGTCTTCTTAGCAAGGGCTTCAGGCTCCATCCTGGAAACTTCGTACAAAGAGTAAATTTTGCAGTCTAAAAGTGTTTGCTGCATTTGTTCTGTCATTGAAGGCATTTTTGCATAATGCTCTTTCTGCTGCTCTATAAGCTGACAGAGAGGGCAACCCATCTCCCATGGCCTTGACCCTTTTGCAATAAGGCTGACATGAAAGAGTTTATGGATCTCACAGACGTTCTTGGTCCTGACCGCAGAACCCCACATGGTCCCTGGAAGAGAGATATTAAATGTGCAGTCAGGGTATCCATTACAACCAATAAACTGCGACCCTCCTTTTCTCCTGATACGAAGATCATTGCCACAGACCGGGCATGGACCAAGGGTCAGCTCTTCATCGGTCTGGTCCATTATCTCCTGGCCTATGACTGCTTCGTTAGGTTCCAGTTCGTCAAAGACCTGGTGAAGCATCTTCCTTGAATCGTCAATCACCCCGTCCCTTGACTTGTCCCTTATCTTGATGGCCTCCATCGCCTGCTCAAGTTTCTGGGTCATGTCAGGCCTTGTGATGGTTGAGGCATGGGCTTCAAGTGACTCGGTTACTGCTTTTCCTACAAGGGTCGGGCGTAAAGGATTTCCTTCAATGTACTTTCTTGAGATGAGCTTCTGGATGACCTCATGCCTGGTGGACTTGGTTCCAAGGCCAAGTTCTTCCATAACCTGGATAAGTTTACTTTGTGAATAACGTGGTGGGGGCTGGGTCTGCTTCTCTTCAAGGTTCAGGTCAAGG
>JAAYPD010000421.1 GCA_012520015.1 Methanomicrobiales archaeon | reverse complement strand
TGGCATAGGCTAAAAAATATAAACAAAAGCGCCATGCACAATAAAGCTGCTCTCATGCACCCCATTCTCCACCCACCAGGAGATCAGACAGCAGTCCTTCCCGGCAACTCCAGTCTCTTTACAGTCAACTATCTGTTCACTGGAATATAAGCATCTCAGGATCCAGCTTAAAGACAATGGTACCTTCTATAATCTGGCTGAACGAATATTGATCTGTTGATTATGAAAACTCACTTGTTTCAGAGCTTCATGTTATATCTTCTTGCTTTTTGCGTATGTACCTGTTGTATTCTCTCTCCTGTATCTGCAGAAGAGAGGGCCGGGTATTTTGAAGTAACATCTGTTCCGGAAGGTGGTGATGTCTTTATTGGTTCACAGTTTATGGGAGAAACACCAGTTCTGATCCCGGCCCGGAACCAGACCAATGGAACACAGATCCGGATAATGATGCAGGGTTTTGAGATATGGGAACAAAACATTGCAGGAACTCCGGCCCCAGGCCAGATCGTACCGGTGAAAGCATCCCTGGTCCCTATCTCTCCATTTGGAACTCTTGAAGTGACATCGTCTCCCCCTGATGCACTGGTTACAATCGATAATGGCATGGGCCAGATGACTCCGTGGACATACCGGGATATCAGCACCGGGACTCACCTGGTCTCCCTCTTCCTGTCAGGGTTCGAACCGTACGTAGTCAATGTTGATGTTCTCCCTGGCCAGGTGACAAGGCTGAATGCGAATATGACCGTGCGTTCAGGCGCCGGCTCCCTTCAGGTCAGTACAACCCCTGGCAGTGCATCAGTATTTGTAGACGGGGTCTTCTCCGGAACAACCAATTCCGTTATAGCTAATGTCCCTCCTGGCAGGCGCCATGTGCTCATAACCAAGGCTGGATATGAAGACTATGAGGAATGGGCTTATGTCAGCGACCGGCAGGTTACAACCATTGATACCCTGCTAAACCCGGTGACGAAGGCATCTGACGGGGCAGTTGTCATCATCACAGATCCACCTGGTGCATCAGTATTCCTCGACGGCCAGTTCAGGGGAGTCACCGAGACCGGAAGACCACTGGAGCTTACCAGTATCAGCCCTGGATCACACACGGTTTATGTGAGTATAAGGAACTTTGAAGATCACAGTGAGACTGTTGTTGTAAAGCCTGGCGAGGTCATTCCTGTCTCCGTGAATTTAAACCCAAGTCCAATGCCTCAGGACAGCGGGAAACTTATCCTGAACTCTGAACCGGCCGGGGCAGAGATTTACTTTGATGACTCTTTTGTCGGGGTAACCCCCGGAACCATCGATCCAGTCACCCCGGGAAAACATTCCTACCGGCTGATCCTTGCCGGGTACAAGGATTATTCTTCAATGACCGAGCTGATATCAGGCCAGGTCCTCCAGGTAAATACTGTCCTTATCCCTGAAGAGGATGGAAAAGAGATTCCCTGCCCGGCAGTGCCGGTTATCATCGCTGTACTTGCATGTTTGCTGGTTTTCATGCCAGGAAGAATATGAGAGGGGATCCTGCCTCCCCCTTTCCGTGATGATAAATACAGTGCAGGGCAATATGTAGAGAGCTTATATCAGGCCAGGGGCCAGGGGTGATGATTCACCTCTCAACCTGGAATTTCGGAGTTTTTCATGCAGGATAATCCATCTATTCAGTTTGATGATCAAAGACTGGCAAAACGTCACCAGCTTGCTCAGGCCGGGGTACCGATGTATCCTCATGAGTTCAGGCGTTCACATACTATAGGAGCTATAAGAACAGAATTTTGCGATGCAGGACATGATCCCCTGCCAGAACAGGTAATGACCGCCGGAAGGCTGTATGGCGTGCGGGATCATGGCAAGACTTTTTTTGCTGATCTCCGCGATGAGACCGGAAGGATTCAGCTGTATATTCGCAAAGATGCCCTGCCAGAAGGTAAGTTCCAGACTTTCAAGTCTTCAATAGAGAGAGGGGATATTATCGGTGTGACCGGCAGAGTATTCAGGACAAAGGTCGGGGAGATCTCTGTCTTCGTTGATGACCTGGTTCTCCTGACCAAAACGCTCTGTTCTCTACCGGAAAAGTTCCACGGCCTGACCAATCTTGAGAAAAGGTACAGGCAGCGGTACCTGGATCTTATTGTAAACGAAGAAAGCAGGGAGACTTTCAGAACACGGAGCAGGATAATCTCTCTTCTAAGAAACTTCCTCTCCGGCCAGGGATTTCTTGAATTTGAAACTCCTACCCTTCAGCCCCTTTATGGAGGAGCAAATGCAAGACCATTCACAACCTTTCACAATTTTCTTGGCCAGAGACTCTACCTTCGGATAGCGCCCGAACTGTACCTGAAAAGGCTGGTTGTCGGCGGGTTTGAAAAGGTCTTCGAAGTTGCAAAGAACTTCAGGAACGAGGATATTGACACAAGTCATAACCCTGAATTTTCAATGGTTGAAATATACCAGGCATACGCGGATTACAATGACATGATGAAGCTGACCGAGTCACTTATCAGCAGCATTGTAAAAGAAGTAACAGGATCAGACAAGCTGGCTTTTGAGGAGAATACCATCTCTTATGACACTCCCTTCCAGGTGATGAGCATGGAAGATGCGGTCAGGACCATAGGAGGTGTTGACATTTTCACCCATGATCCTGATACCCTGCGGCAGATTGGAAAAGAGAAGGGTGTTGATGGTGTTGACAATGTACATACACAACGTGAGATGCTTGTTCTCTTCTTTGAAGCCCTTGTCGAGGATAAGCTTGTGCAGCCTACCTTCATCACCGACTTTCCTGTTGAAAACTCCCCGCTGGCAAAGTCCCACAGGGAAAAAGAAGGATTTGTTGAAAGGTTTGAACTGTTCATTGCAGGGATGGAACTTGCCAACGGGTTTTCAGAACTGAATGATCCCCTGGACCAGGTGCAGAGGTTTGAGGCCCAGGAAGAGAAGCGCCGCCTTGGGGATGAGGAAGCCCAGATGCATGATTATGACTTTGTAAATGCGCTTGGTTATGGAATGCCTCCGACCGGTGGTGTTGGGATCGGCATCGATCGGCTTGTTATGCTGATTACTGGAAATACCTCTATTAAAGAAGTGATCCTCTTCCCATCCATGAAAAGGGAGATCACATCTGCAACTGAAGATGAGGATTCACCATCTGCTTAAGTTTTTGATGGCTGTCAATTTTTATTTTTAGGGTTTTATTTCTCAAAACATTTCAAATTTTTAAATCTTTCAATTTCACCTCTTCCTTTTCTCCACTCTTTGGATTTGATTAAGCTCATTGATTTTCTAATATTTTTTCGAAAATATTATACGTCAATAAAAAATATCCTTGTCATATTGTACATGGCATAAAACAGGTGTCTTACGGGAGAACTGAACCTGCATAATCCACAGTTTTTATTCTGGGCGATATGCCTGAATAAAAGTTAAATTAAAAGAATTTGCAGGAATTTTACCATGAGGTCAATTATCAAATCGGGGGTTAGGATGAGATGAACAGCAACATAGCGAGAGGAGTGCTCACTGCGCTCTTATGTATTTTCTTTTGCAGCATGGTAGGGGCAGATAACCAGGAACTGATCTTCCAGGATGTCTCTCTTCAGCCTATGCAGTTTATCGAAAATGCCGGACAGGCACATGAAGATATTCTGTACCAGTTGAAAAGTGCACAATTTTCATTTGATTTTACCAGGGATGCCCTTCTCGTCAGTGGCCCGTCTGGTGACTGTGAGACATGCGGGGATGAAACTACAGCGCCACTTGTTGTAACGATTAAAGGTGCCGGGGATGATGTTATCGTTGAGGCATTTGACAAGCTTGACGGGTATGCAAACTTCCTTAAAGGCAACAATGAATCTGAATGGCAAAAGTTCGTTCCCTGGTATGGGGGAATCAGGTATATTAACATCCTTCCAGGAATTGATCTCTCTTACTCAGGAAAACAGGGAGTACTAAAACGTGAGTTTACCGTCAGGGAAGGGATCGACCCAGGACTGATAAGGCTTGTATATGGTGGTAATGAAGGCCTCTCTCTCACGGATGACGGATCATTACAGGTTAAGACTTCTTTTGGAGATCTCACTGAGCGGCCTCCGTATTCATACCAGGTGATCGACGGAGAGACCATCAAAGTGGAATCATCCTACCAGTTACTTGAGGATGGAGAGGTAGGGTACTATATCGGGGAGTATGATCATGCATACCCACTGATCATCGATCCTTACCTTGAATACTCAACCCTTCTTGGGGGAACCCTGGAAGACTATGGAATGGACATTGCAGTGGATTCTTCAGGAGATGTTTACGTGACCGGGTATACATCATCCTGTGATTTTCCATTATACAATCCTACAAAGATAAGCACTGCATTTCTAAAGTACAATGGCACATACTGTCATAACAGCCGGGATGCTTTTATTACAAAAATCGGAATAAACCAAAGTACAGGAAATGCGTCGATCCGCTTTTCTACTTACCTGGGAGGAGATCATGCAGATTTTGGCAGGGGAATTGCTGTCGACTCTCTAAAGAATATTTACGTCACTGGTGATACATACTCGGATAATTTCCCAATAATGCGGCCATTTGCCTATGGTGACAGGCTTCACGGCTCCAATGATGCGTTCGTGATTAAGCTTGACCCGTCCGGTGGAAATATCAGGTGGTCAGATTATCTTGGGGGGAATTTTGCTGATCGGGCAAATGATATCGCTCTTGATAGTCTGAATGCAGTATACCTTACTGGCCAGACGGTGGGTAACAGTCCGTTTAAGAAATTAGAGCAGGTTTTCCCTACAACCCCCGGTGCATACCAGGAAAAGCCCAACCCTGATGCCACGATGGGTGACGCATTTGCCGTGAAAATCAGCCCTGATGGACAAACGCTGGAATATTCGACGTATATATCCGGATCAGGGCATGATTATGGAACAGGTATTGCGGTTGACGGAAAAGGAAAGGCATATATTGTTGGGACAACGAGCTCCTCAAATCTGCTTCCTCCTGATGTGCCAGGATATCAAAAATCCATCAAGGGAGCGCAGGATGCCTTCCTCTTTAAGATGAATTTCCAAGCCGGATTACAACCAGAATATGCCACATATCTTGGCGGTTCAGATGGGCATGATTATGGTGAAGCTGTGGCTGTTTCTGGAGATTGTGCATATGTGACTGGGGCAACTGCCTCAAGAGATTTTCCTGTTACCAATATGGCATTGCAGACAGTAAAAGGCTGGGAATATGATAACTTTGAAAAGGATGCGTTTGTTACGAAGTTCGATGAAGATGGTGATCTAATCTACTCAACCTATCTTGGAGGAACCTCGGATGACTGGGGATATGATATCAAAGTGGACGACAAGGGACGTGCATTTGTAACTGGTTTCAGCCGGTCCACTAACATTCCACGAAGGGGTCTTAAATATCCTATTAAACAGGCATCAGGCGGTAAAGACGGATTCCTCAGCGTGATAAGTAGTGATGGGCGCTCTGTTGAGTCCTCTACACTCTTTGGCGGGTATCGTGATGATGTAGGTACAGGTGTTGCAATATCACCTGACGGTAGCACAAGTTATGTGACCGGGTATACCAGTTCTCCAACCATGCTCAACCTTGAATGTGGTGAAGATTGTGAAAAGGATGCTTTTCCCGTGTACAAATGGATTGACCAGACGGTTTATAATAAAAAACATTATAACGGCGGTGCCTTTACCGGGAACTACCAGGGTAGTTCTGATGCATTTGTCATGAAATTTGGACAGCCATCACTTCTTCTCCCTTCGTTTAAAGCAGATCCCACCTGTGGACCTGAAGAAGGTGAAACAAACCTTACAGTCACTTTCACCGAAACATCCTCCGGAACAGAAAACATCCTGAACAGGAGATGGAGTTTTGGAGATGACACACCAATAAAGGACACCGGATCGGTTAAAATGCCGGTAACCCATAATTATACCAGCCCTGGCACTTATCAGGCGACTCTGACTTTGCACACCTACTCTGATGTTCTTGTAAGTGATCCGGTAGACATCACCTACTGCAACCCAGACATGAGCGCCAACTTCACTGTGGTAGGGTACAAAGACCAGGATGGAATCATTGACGTTCCGATAAAAAAGGAGATATCTTTCAGTGGTTATGCATTAAATTACACACCTGCTTCTTATAAATGGCAATTTGGTGATGGTTCTAAGAACCAGACTGGGAAAACAACTCATCATTCATTCACGGAGCAGGGAACTTATACTGTGAATATGACTGCCCCATCCGGAACCTGTTGTGATAATTATACAAATATCAAAGGATCCAGGCAGATCAGGGTCCTTGCTCCCCCGATGGCCAGATTCATTGTAAGTGAAACTACTCCCACTGATATGTGTTCTCCATTGACCATAACCTTTAATGACACATCTCCTTCGGGAACCGCAGATTATGGTGCTCCATCTTCATGGCAATGGAATTTTGGGGATAATTCTGCGAATGCCACCACCCGGAATGTAACGCATACTTACTATCATCCCGGAACTTATTCGGTAAGCTTAACTGTATCAAATATCGCAGGGTCAGATACGTACCAGGAAAAGGATCTTGTCAAGGTCAGCGGGGTTCCAAAAGCCGGATTTACTGCTTCTCCACGTACTGGTAAAGCACCTCTGGGTGTTCAGTTTACAGATACTTCAAAAGGCGTGCCCACGGGATGGAGCTGGCAATTTGGTGATGGAGAAACAAACAATACACAAAATCCCTACCATAAATACAATAATGCAGGATTATATACTGTAAACCTGACCGTAACAAATGGTTGCGGGGTGGATAGTGCCAATTACACAAAATTCATCACAGTAAATGCCAATAATACC
>JAAYPD010000420.1 GCA_012520015.1 Methanomicrobiales archaeon | reverse complement strand
GGGAAGTGCCCCGGAAGTCCCAAGAAAGAAGATCTGAAGGGTCTCTCCGGCGATTATCTCCACCCCCTGATCCTGGATAAAGATAACTTTGCCTCAGGAATGGATCTTCCTTCCACCACGACAACGCCCCGGTAGTCCCTTAACAGGGCTTTTGATAACAGGTTCCAGTCAACAGTCCCTTCACCGATAGCAAGGTGCTCGTCAGATTTTCCATTATTATCATGGATGTGCACATGGGAGGCTGATTTCAGCACCTTTATAAAGTCTTTCACCTTCCCCATCGTATGTGCATGGCCGAAGTCAATAGTCATGGAAACTCCTTCAATATCTTCTATGATCCCCTGGATCTCTTCAGGATACCGGCAGAGGAAATCATGGATGTCTGGCATGTTCTCAAGGCAGGCAACAACACCATACTCTGTTGCGGTCTTTCCGACCTCCCTCATGGCCTCTTTTTGCAGCTGCCATATCTTACCTGGAACCAGTTTGCCGGTGCAGGAGAGGTAACCTGGATGAATGGTAACCCGGTTGGTTATCTCTGAGGCAAGCCTGACACATTCGCAAAGTTGTCTGATTGTCTCACGCCAGATGGGATCGTTTATTGCAGCCGGGTTAAGGTCACCAAATGGGGCATGTACGGTAGCCTTCAGCGTCGTTGATTGCAAGGTCTCAATGATCCTCTCGTACTGGTCTCTTTTTCCAAAATGATAACTTCCGTCAGCACAGATCTCCCACCCTGAATATCCTGCCTCTTCTATCCCATATATCCACGAGATATCCTCCCAGACCTTTGAAGAAGATCCAAAATAGTAACTTATGCTCATGCAGCTCTCATCCTGGCCAGTAACTCCCTGGCTTTTTCCTGGAATGCTTCTCTGGTTCCATTATTCTCTATCCTGACAGATGCAAGTTCTATCGCTCTCCCAAGACCAAAGGAGCACTCACGCTCGTCCCTGGCGACCAGTTCACTGATATCCATAAGATCATCAGAGCGCCCGCGTTCGGACAACCTGGCAAACCGTGTCCTGAGCGGCGCCTCAATTGAGACAAGGGAGAATTCTGGGAATGATTCAGAGAACAGTATGACCTCGGCATCTCCTCTGACCCCGTCAACAAGCACCAGGTCTGCCTCCTGCCGCATTATCACCGGTACACATACATGGGCAATTGCCGCCATTCCATGCTTCTCCCTAAGAGCCCGTGCAACGATGCCCATGCTCTCGTCAGTAGGAGGAAGACCCTGTTTTTTCACCTCTTCCCTTATGACGTCGCCCATCACCACGACCGGGATCCCCATATCCTGCGCAATAGCAGAGAATTCACCCTTTCCTGATCCTGGCATCCCCACTACTGCTATTACCTTCATAAGTAACCTCTCCATCACTTCGAGTCCTTATTCTTACCTTTCGGCCTAACTGGTCTGCTATCTCTTTCAGGTTATCCAGATCAAGGGGTCTTATCCCCTGGTACACTCCCTGCTGCAGCACAAGATCGATGCCAGGGGACACATCATGAGATATCATCATAACCTCCTCTCCATAACCTGGGAACAAAGTTACTACGACTTCAAAATCCGGAAGTGTTCCTGCCTGCCTGGCCCTGGTGCAAAGTGTCAGCGATTCTTTAACCTGTCTTCCGACCGCACGCTCTTTTCCCCTGACGGTATACAAGTTCCACTCTGCCTTGATATCGAGGGCTATATGATCAATCAGCCTTCTGTCAATCAGTCTCCTGATGACATCCGGGTACACGCCATTGGTTTGCAGGCCGGTTAAAAGCCCGATTGATTTGCTGTACTCTGCAAGAGATAAGAGCGCGGAAGGCTGCATGGTTGCCTCACCTCCGGAAAATATGACTGCACTGATGAGTAAAGACGAAGAACGAATCAGTTCCTTGATCTCTTCAATGGGTCTTCTGTCTTCTCCGGTCAGGATGCTATGGTTATGACAGTACCAGCACTTGACCGGGCACCCGCGGAAAAATACCACGCAAACGGACTTTCCACGCCAGTCCACGGTGCTCAGCGGGACAAATCCTCCAAAGTTTAATTGTATTGATTCAGCCACTACTCATGAAGGTTTGATCTCCCTGATATAGAATATTCAGGGTGAAAAAGTGCATATGCAATATTTCTTGTTTTCAAATAAACAAAAATGGACTCTTTTTTTCAAAAAAGAGCCTTTATGTATCTTCTAATGGAACATATAGGCTATGTCAATAGTCGAGGATGCAAAAAAAGGCATCATCACTGAAGAAATGAAAGCCGTTGCGGCCCAGGAAGGCGTTACTGAAGATTTTATCCGTCGGGGTATCGCAAGCGGCCAGATTGTTATACCGGTTTCACCTTACAGGAAGGTTAAACTCTGTGGTATCGGTGGGGGCCTTAAGACCAAGGTGAACTGTTCAGTCGGAACCTCGACAGATATTGTTGATGTGGACATGGAAGTTCAGAAGGTAAAGGCCGGAGAGCGAGCCGGCGCAGACACCATCATGGAACTCTCAACCGGCGGGGACTTTGTGGAGGTGCGAAAAAGATGCATTGAAGCGACCACGCTCTCTGTAGGTTCTGTCCCTCTTTACCAGGCATTCATCGAGGCCGCCAGAAAGGATGGTGCGGTTATCCACATGCGGGAAGATGACCTCTTTCGTATCACCGAGGAGCAGGCCAGGCTTGGAACCAACTTCATGGCAATTCACACAGGCGTTAACAGGATCACCCTTGAACGGCTTCAGAGGCAGGGAAGACATGGCGGGCTCTGTTCCCGTGGCGGTGCCTTCCTTACTGCATGGATGCTCCACAATGACAAGGAGAACCCGCTCTATGCCGAGTTTGATTACCTGTGCGAGATCTTAAAAGAACATGAAGTGACCCTTTCAACCGGGAATGGAATGAGGGCCGGGGCTGTGCATGATGCAACCGATCGTGCTCAGATACAGGAGCTTATAATCAATGCCGAACTTGGTGATCGTGCCCATGATAAGGGAATACAGGTCATAGTTGAAGGACCCGGCCATGTGCCCCTTGACCAGATAGAGACAAATGTCCGGCTTATGAAGCGGATGTCCAATAACAAACCGTTTTACATGCTTGGCCCCATAGTTACGGACATTGCCCCAGGGTATGATGACCGTGTATCTGCTATCGGTGCTGCCATGTCATCGATGTACGGTGCAGACTTTATCTGTTACGTGACCCCTGCAGAGCACCTTGCATTGCCAAATCCTGAAGAGGTCTACGAGGGTGTCATCTCCAGCCGGATCGCAGCACATGTCGGTGACATGATAAAACTGAACAAGCGGGACCAGGATCTTGCCATGGGTCATGCACGCCGCGATCTTGACTGGGAGGCCCAGTTTAATCTTGCCATCAACCCTGCCAGGGCCAGGCAGATCAGAAATGAACGTGCATCAGCTGACACTGACGCATGCACGATGTGCGGTGACTATTGCGCCCTGAAGATAGCAAACAAGGTCATCAAAAAACTTGACTGATCTATTTTAACTTTTTTAGAAACTATCTTGCGTCCTTCACGT
>JAAYPD010000419.1 GCA_012520015.1 Methanomicrobiales archaeon | reverse complement strand
TATTCAAATCCAACCATTATAGATTCCTCAATCGTAACCGATACCTGTGCAGAGAATTCACTTCCACCAGCAGAGGCATTCACCGTGAGATCTGCACTTTTTGTATCAGTGGAATCAGTCAGTGATACCGTCACGATTAGAGAACCAGTACCTGAAGTATCAGAGAGGTTTAATTCAGGAATCCCTGGTGCGACAATGGATATAGATGCTGAATGTTCTTGTGAATAACTGCCATCCTTTTCAACCTTCCATGCAGTTGCCGTGAATGAATCACTTTTCCCAACCCCGATTGTCAGTGAGTCCTTGGATAACTGAAGAATATATCCGATTGGTCCTTCCTCGCTATCCTCCTCTCCTTTCAGTGCTTCCTTCCTGGCCCTTGCCATAGCAGCAGCCTTTGCAGCCACACTTCCGACACCACCGACAACAACTCCGGTTGCAACTCCCGCCGCCGCCGCTGTTGCAGATTTACTCGCTTCTTCTTTTACCCGTTCCGATCCGGGACATTCATCCCAGTTTTCATAGGCACCGCATTCACTATACCCCCCATCATGTGCGGAAACCTGTTGCACGAGTGGTGGGATGAGTATCCCGAAAAAGAGAATGAGAAAAAGAATCGGAATGAACTTTGGAATTTGCCCTTTTTTAAAAATGAGATGCCCTCCGAGAGCAATGATACTAATCCCGATGAGGATGCCAAATATGAGATTATTCGCAAAAAACAGAGTTGAAACCGTATATCCAAGAACTCCACCGGTAACCCCAATCGAAACCGAACTTTCATCAATGAGATGAGTATTATTCCTGTCAAAAAATTTACGCATAATATCACGATGTGCATACTGGAGTATCGGAGAGAGTAAACCCATCCGACCAGAAATTAGGGAGTTAATCAAGAGACCGATTATTGAGAGACTCATTATGTATGTTGAAGAAAAAATCACTCCAAATACAATACCAGCACCAAATCCCAATAAAATGATAGGAATTCCTTGTTTTTTTTCCCCAGAAACCGTGGAAGAGATCGTTGATACCAAACCGGAAACCTGTGAAAGATATTTACTTACACCAAGAGATCGGATTGTTCCTGCAAGAGAACCTATAAAGGCTCCAACAAAAAAAAGTGAACCAAAAGCAGAAATAAAAAATAGATTATTTGTTTCAAACCCAGCAATATTACAAATATTTCCATATTTGGGAAAACAATTACCCATCTTGGTGAACCCATCCGAACCAGCGATTAATTCTATAACATACTGATTTATTCCAAAATACGTAAGAACTGCAATAAGAATTGCAGGAATAACCAGATACACAATTTCTTTTCTGGCCATCTCTATAATTTGAGGTATAAGGCTTGATAAAAATCCGGTCAGAGAATCATACAGCGGATCAATGTATGATGTATTCGTATTGATTGCAGGATTTGGTTTATTCTGATGGTTTTTTTCAAATTTAAATCCGCACGATTTACAGCATTTATCGTTATCATCATTTACAATGCCGCATATGGGACAGAACATACGCGAGGGTATGTTTTTTGGAGATATAAATATATTCATTACAGATGAGCTCTGTAAATTGAAAACAAAATAATATATGATAAAAGAACAATAAAAACCAGAAAATATAAGCCAGATCAATTATCCTATATTCGTATATTCAGATATTATTGGATCATCTGATACCAGCTTTGATGATATCACCGTGATGCCATTCATTGTACCTAACCACACATCACCATCCAAATCCTGGATAATATCAATAATTTCGTTATCAGACAACCCATCCTGCTCCGTATACCGGTAAAATGTACCATTTACATATCTGACAATCCCATCAAACTCAGAACCTATCCAGATAACACCAGAACTATCCTGGAAAAGTGATCGTACTTTTTCACCGGCAAGACCGTCTTTCTTTGAATATATCCTCTCAATAACCCATGAAGTGCCATCCCTGATAAACCGGACTGCACCCCCGCGGTCATATACCCCCATTCCAACCCAGAATGATCCATCATCTGCCATCAGCATGGAGGTGATTGCCTGATGAGGCAGGCCATCTTTTAGCCCGAAAAACTGCCAGTTCCCTCCAGTATTGATACTAACACCCCCTCCCTGACTGGCATAGGATCCATACCATATTCCACCCCAATCATCTTCTTTCATAGTAAAGACAATAGGGTTTTGCATATCTTTTTCATAGCCGGTAATCTGACCATTCTCAATAACAACAGTACCCTTCATTGTTCCGGCATGAATTTTTCCGCTCCGGTCTGCCATGAGACAGAACACCATATTATCCGAAAGACCATTGGTTGTGGTAAATGAAAAGCAATTATTATTGAGGTAATGATAAAGACCATTATTTGAACTTATCCATACTGATTTATCATTTTCAATCAGGATATCCCTGACATAGGTAATATTCTGCAGACACGAAGGAATAGGTACAAGTTCTTTTGTTTTTCTGTTAATATGAAATACCCCGTCTTTTCCACCAGCCCATATTAAATCCCCTGATTCATCAATGGCAAGAGCCTGAACGTCTGTTGGGGGCCGGATTATTGTGTACGGAGATTGAAATACCGGAGGAGAACTCTGTTGAAAATCATCTGAAATTAACCCGAAAATGCTTACAAAACCACATAAAAGTATCACAAAAAAAATTACAAACAGAATGGATTTATTACTTCTCATCTGATATCAACCTTCAAATTTTTATCCATATCAACAACCAGTTCACCGATAACCTGCGAATCCTCCCGGTCATGAGTGACAACAATTGTGGTGATATTCTTATCAGATATGAAACCAAAAACCATCTGAATCATCCTGATTTTCATATCCGGATCAAGATCAGTGAAAGGCTCATCCAAAAGAAGATATCTGCTTCGGGCAGCAAGTGCCCTGAGAATAGATACCCGTTGTGCCTCTCCACCTGATATTTCATGGATATTTTTATCCCTGATATGAATGATATCTGCCTGAACAAGCAGATCTTCTGCCATCTTTTCATGATTGCCCTGACATTCATCAGGCATTGCAAACATGATATTTTCAACAACGGTCATATGGGGAAACAAGGAGGGGCTTTGAAAAACAAACCCGATAGAACGATGATATGATGGAACAATGATTCTTTCCTGATTACTCACTAATATTCCATTCAGCCATATCTCTCCACTATCAGGACTCTCAATACCAGCAATAAGACGTAATAACGTAGATTTTCCACATCCCGAAGGCCCTTGAATGATTAAGGTTCTTCCATCTCCCAGTACAAGGGATAGATCTTCAATAACAAGCCCTGAAACAAAGGATTTCTTAATATTTTTTAGGAGAATCATATATTTCCCACCGTACTATCGTTTACCAGGGTATAGCTTTTCCTTCTCTCTTTTTAGAAGTACGATGACTGTTGTTACAACCATCATTATTATGCTGATTGTCACCAGGCAGAGTGCTGCAACAGAAGCAGAACCACCATAATGGAGGTAATTATATACTCTGATGGTAATTGTGGATGAACCGGGTGGAAGCACAAGGAGCGTTGCTCCCAGTTCACCAACCGAAAAAACCAACATGACCCCTGCAGCTGCAAGAAGGCCAGGGATAAGTAAGGGAAGATAGATCCTGTTGATAATAATCCACAGATTCTTCCCAAATACCTGGCCCGCATGAAGAATATCTGGATTAATCTGTTTCATACAGGCAAATAATATTAGTGCAGCAAAAGGAATAAAACGTGTAATTGATGCTAATGCCGGAAAAAAGGCGCTGTCAGATAGAAGAGAGATATTTAGGCATTGCATTACACTTATTAGTCCTATACCGGTCAGCGGGGCAGGAATTGCCAGGGGAATGAGAATGAGTATCCAATAAATCCCTATTTTCTCTCTTTTATATAGTTTCGTTGCAAAAATGAGTGCCAGAGGCAGAGAAACGACCGCAACGATAATGCCAATCTGAAGAGTGTACAGGATGTCTCCACTTGAAATAAGTAATGACTGGAGGGCACCCCGTCCTGTCATTGCCTGCCAGACAAGAATGCCAATAACGAAAAATCCTTCGATCAGTAAAACAAGAAAACAAACGAGATAAACAAGCCTTACTTGCAGAGGAAGTATGAATCGTGATACAGGAGTATAAGAATGAAGAGCAAAATTCTGAAATGTGTTTTTAAGTTGTGATGCAGACCACGAGATGAGAAAAACGGTTATTCCGAGTATCGGCAGCGAAAGGATGAGTGAACTGGCCGGATCATTTGTTGTACTATACGCAGCAAAAATTCCCATTGAGTAGACTGTTACAGAGAAAAGAGAGGGAATTGTGTATTCCGTTATCGACAAGACAAAAAGGATTCCTGCCCCGCATAATAGAAAAGGAGAGATGAGCGGAAGAATGACCCTTCTTAAAATACATCTGTCTGACTGAAACATCCGTGCTGAATCAATTATTGAAGAATCAAGGAGATCTAAGCTCAGAATCACAATCCCTGTTGCCAGTGGGAGAAATGCAATTGCCTGAACCAGTATAGAGATTGTCCAACCCTGGATTGGGGAAAGAACACCCCATGATACTTTTATGAGAGATGGAGTATACGAAAGCACATACGAAACATTAAGTGCGAAAATATAAGCAGGAACAGGAATGAGCATGATTACCAGCCAACGGACCGATGATAATACGGTTCCATTTCTCATCCATATCCATGTCCCTGCATAATATGCAATAAACATAGCAATAAGGACTGAAAGTGAAGAGAGGAAGATACTCCTGGTTAAGAGCAGGATCGTAGCAGGGGAGATTAGCTGCAAGATACTCTGATTGAAAATCTCTACATCTCCTCCTGTTATCAATGGGACAATCAGACCTAATAGTGGACAATAGAGAATAAGAAGAGAAAGGAACGTAGCAATATGAAATAATATTTTGACAACTGGATAAGGGAGATGATAATATTTAAAAAGAGACAGGGAGGTCATTTATAGTTATTGTATAAATATTTTCGAAAGATCGTCTTTTGATGGTGAAAAATACTGATATATTTCTTCTAATGACAGATCCATCCCCTTTACTAATTTATTTTCCATACATGTTGCAGGTTTTACTTCCTCACGTAGAGAGAACTGAATCCAGCCTCTTTTAATAAAATCCACCTCTGCTTCTTTACTTACGAGGTAATCCGCAAGTTCCTGTGCCTCTGATGGATTGGAACCCCCCTTTATCAGTGCCACAGTATTTGGAATTACCAGTGTCCCCATCTCTCCTTCTTTTTGGTCAGGAACAATTATCCGGAGATCTGGATTCTCATCAAGAATCATACATGCATCATCGGTATCAGTAAGTCCATATACAAGTTCACCTCGAACAACCATATCACGAACTACCGAGTTGCCATCGACAACCCTCACTCCTGTATCCTTGATGCTCTGGAAAAAGGACCGGGCTTTTTCTTCTCCAAGATATGCATATAAAGCAGCGGCCTGGGTCGAGGTTGTTCCAAAGAGCGGTTGCGCTATTCCAATTTTTTCAGGGGATATCTTTCCGGACAACATGTCATTGAGATTTTCAGGGATCACATCAGAAGGGATTCCTGCGGTATTAACCAGAAATATTCTGGCTCTGCCCCCAGTTCCGGTCCAGTACCCTTCAGCATCCTTATAATTGTCAGGAATATCAGACGCGTTTGACGGGAAGTAAGGAGTAAGGACATCTGACTCTTTTAAAAGAATCGTCTGGGCAAATTCACCGCTCCAGAAAATATCTGCTCTGGGATTTTCCTTCTCTGCGATCAACCGGTTCACCAGGCCGGTTGTTTTGGCTGCTTCCACATCAAAAACAGGTTTTACCACTATTCCGGTGTCTGACTGGAATTGTTTTAGTATTGGTTCTGAAAAAACCTGGTCCACAGAAGTATATACAACAACCTCACGCGATGAAGAAGGAGACCACATGGCTGCGATAATTGCGATACAAACAATAAAGATGAGAATTCCGATTATTACAGATATTGATACTTTTTTCATGACCTCCTCCAAAAATTTGTGAGTAACCAATATGATATCGATAATTTTTTCAATATCATTTTTGTTAAAATTACTATGTAATGTAAACTTATAAACACTGTTGCATATAACGGCCCGATTGAACAGTCTGACCCTTTGATATTGAACAGTGAAAACGCTCAAACTAAGCACCCTCAACGTTCAGTTGAACACTTTCAAAAAAACCTTTATGAGGCTTCGCCTCAAGCCTGACCAATGAAAAAAGGTTTTCATGCAAAAGGGTAATGTTCATTCAAACATTATTCAGGTTCAACAGATCTTATAATCTTACGCAATGAATCACCATTCAGAATGATAGTGTATGCATTATGAACAATCCTGTCACAAATCACATCAGCAATTGGTTTATCACCAATTTTCTGGTACCATCTCATTACATCAAACTGAGAACAAAATATCGTTGAACCCCTTCCACAACGAGCTTCAACAATCTCTTGTGCAAAGATTCTAAATAAACGATACAATAATAACAATAATAGATTGCATCATAATAATTTTATGCCTTTTGTATCTTCCCGTGAACCTCTTATCCTTAATAATGAGGAAGTAAAATATCTTGAAAAACTTGTAAGATCTGGAAACACTAAAGCCGAAATTTCTCTCCGTGCAAATGTAATTCTAATGAGTAATCAAGGAATATCCGACTCATCCACTGCACGACAATTGGGAATATCTCGCCATAAGGTTATCCGGACAATCTCCCGAGTTTTGAAAATCGGAATCCAAGATGGATTAAACGAACTACTGATCCAAGACCCGCAACACGTTCAAGTGTCAGGTCAAGTGCAACGGTCCTGATGACATCCGCCGCAATCAGCAGCTCAAGGCCAAGTAAAAGACATTGTCCAAGGTATTGCCTGAACCCGGAGAATTTTTGAATGTCGTCTTTATCATGTGGATCCTTTACGAGAAAGTACCTGGCCGAACCGCGGACTACCGAACCGAAGATCAGGAGAACGGCAAACATCTCAATTATTCGTGAGATAATATCAATAAATAGCAGGATGAACTCATCAGACCCGTTCAGGATCCCGGATATCATATCATCAGATTTATCATCCATCAGATTAACCATTGATCCTGTTACTAATGACAATCTCTGTCCTTTATGTAGACGATGATACCGATTATCACCAGATCGTCTCGAGATTCTTTGAAAGGGAGGAGGATCTTTCAGTCAGACTCTGCTCTATGGCTGAGGACGGGCTGAAAGCCCTGGAGCTTGAGCCATTCGATGTCGTGGTTTCAGACTACCAGATGCCTGTCATGGATGGGATCTCTCTCCTGAAAGAAGTAAGAAACAGGTATGACAGGCTGCCATTCATCCTTTTTACCGGAAGAGGCAGGGAAGAAGTAGTTATCCAGGCGATAAATAACGGGGCCGACTATTACCTGCAAAAAGGTGGGGATCCAGCTGCACAGTTCACCGATCTATTCCACAAAATCCGTTCACTGCATCAGAAGAACATCAATGAAAGCCTGGCAAGGGAGAATGAGCGCCGGTTTAATACAACCCTTGACAGGATTCACATGGTGGCTTTCCACCTTGATGAAGAAGGGATAGTGCAGTATTGTAATGATTTTCTGCTCTCCCTGACCGGCTGGAAAAGGGAAGAATTTCTCCATCAGAATTTTTTTGAACTGGCAGTCCCTCCTGATCTCAGGGAGATGAAAAAACGACTTTACAAAGAGGCTATCAAAAATGAGACCATCTCCCAGCACGAGGAGATGAAAATCCTTCTTCGTTCAGGAGAGATCCGCGACCTTGACATCATCAATACCGATCTTCGTGATGAAAAAGGGCGGTTTTTCGGGTATATGTGCATCGGTGAAGATGTCACTGAAAAGAAGAAGGCCAGGGAAAAGATTGCTGAAATGTCAAGAAAATTCAGGCTGCTGCAATCGATCACAAGGCATGATGTCATCAATATTGTCACGTCCATCAGGGGGTACATGGATATCCTGGATGAGTTCGAAGATCCCGGGGAAAAAGAGAGAGTTCAAAATACTATCCTGGATCTTCTTGATCGCATCGAAAATTTAATTCAGTTTTTAAGAGAATATGAACAGGTTGGCGCCCAGCCTCCTGTATGGCAGAATATTGCCAGCCTGGCAAGGAATATCTATACATCAGGTGTACCGGTCAGGTGCCTTGTTCCTGATAACCTTTCAGTATATGCAGATCCCATGCTTGGTCATGTATTTTCAAATCTTTATCACAACTCTCTCATCCATGGTGGCAAAGTGACAGAGATCTCCTGTCACATGGAACAGGACGATAAAGGAATAAACATCATCTGGGAGGACAATGGAAAAGGTGTTCCAAATGAGGAAAAAGACAGGATATTTCTCTTAAGCCATGGGAGAAACTCAGGGTTCGGTCTTTATTTCATTTCAGAGGTGCTTGCCATGACCGGGATTACAATTACCGAGAATGGCGAACCTGGAAAGGGAGCACGCTTTGAGATAAACGTGCCACATGGAACTTTCAAGCAAGAAAAAGAATAGAAATAGTGGGTTTTTCACAGGTTCCCTCTTAAAAGGCGAACATGCAAGGCAGCACCGATGGAACTTTATCTCCATGCAACCAGTAATTTGTTATAATTTGTCCTGATTCACATGATTAGTGTAAATATCAATGCCCTTCCTGTTGTGCAGGATATGATGCGGAGTGAAGAGATCCTGGGTATCAAAGTTCATATCCTTGAGAACGGAGCCACAGTTATTGACTGTGGTGTCAATGAAAACGGATGTCATGAAGCAGGTCTTCAATTCCTGAAAGTTTGCGCAGGAGGGCTGATAGAGCCTGCAATCACCTTCCAGCCTGTTGCAGACAGGATTCTTCCTTTTGTTCACCTGACGGTCAAACACCCGATCATCGCCTGCCTGGGTTCCCAGAAAGCAGGGTGGGTTATTAAAAGAGACAATTTTTTCGCCATGGGATCTGGCCCGGCCAGGGCACTTGCTTTAAAACCGAAAGGAACTTACAAAGCAATCCATTACCAGGAAAGCTCGGAAATTGCAATCATAGCCTTGGAAGCTGAGACACTTCCTGACTTAAGTACCTGTGAATACATCGCGGAAAAGTGCGGGGTAAAACCATCCAGCCTTTATGCCCTGGTTGCATCAACAAGAAGTATTGTTGGTTCTATCCAGATATCAGGAAGGGTTGTCACCATGGCCATGCACAAGCTTGAGGATATGGGTTATGATATCACCAACATCGTCAATGCTGCCGGGCGTTCCCCGATTGCTCCGTTAAAGAGAACATTTGAGCAGGCGATGGGAGTGACCAATGACTGCAATATCTATTATGGATCGGTCATCCTCTCCACCAGATTATATTCAGATGAGTTTGCAAAGATAACATCTGATAACTCAAAGATGTACGGGCGCCCCTTTTATGAACTGTTCAGAGATGCAAATTATGATTTTGTCAATATCGGAACATACCTTGGTTTCTCACCGGCAGAGCTTACGGTAAATGATCGCACTACTGGTAAAACCTATCATTTCGGCAAATTGAACGAGAAAATTCTCCTTGAGTCTTTCCATGCAACATATGATCAGGACTAAAATGGTCTTTTCTCTTCTTTGTATCTCTTTATAGCCATGTCCACGTAGGAAGTCATCTGCACGGCGCCTACGATACAGGCCTTGGCACATTTCCCACATCCGATGCAGGTATCAGGATTTGTTACCCATGCTTTTGGAACTTTCTGGTTTTCATCGTCCAGCAGCTCAACTGAACCGGTCGGACATACCGGAATACAGTCTCCACACCCTTCACAGGCAAAAGGCTCAAACCAGGGAAACTTTTTTGGTTTTTTCCTATTATTTTCTTCTTCCATTCCTGGGAAATGTTGAAAAAAGATGTTTTTAAATCTGTCTATTTGCCCGGGATATCTGTCCACCTGGCTTTCTCCCATGCATCAACTTCGGCAGGTGGCATAATGTCAAGCCGCTGGCCTGCTTCTGCTCCTGGTTTGGTGCAGTAAAGCTCGGTAAGGTCGACAACAAGGACGGCATCAGTTGCAACTCCTGTCGCCATTTTTTTTACATTATCGAATTCAGCACCGGATCTTAGGATCTTTCCCTTCCC